>JAESQQ010000736.1 GCA_016765095.1 Planctomycetota bacterium
GAACGAGTCTTAGCTGCAGCGCTGGGCTCCCCCGAGTCCAGCACGTGCTCTTGGAACTAGTAAACGGGAGCGCACGATCGGGAGGGGTCACTGTCGACCAGCTCGAGTGCCGGCAACAACGCTCCACGTGACCGCTCATGATCGTGAACTCCCGTTTAGCGGGCGGGAGCTGCCTGCCTCTTCGTGACCGAAGGTCGCGACGTGCTCGTCCTCCCCTCACCGACTCGCGTGCAAGGTCCAGAGGAGGCGGCAGTTCGCTCGCGAATTCGGATCGCATGAGTCGGCGTGTGGCGAGTTCGGGTCGCGCGATTAAGCGACGCGCTACAGCAGGGCGAGTTTGTCCGAAGGCGGTTTGGTTGCTTCCTCGCCCGCTACTCCATGTCGAAGAACCAAGCCTCGTCCTGCTCGCCCTCGTCGCCTTCGCTCTGACCAATCTCGGCGAGGCGGGCCGCGATCTCGGACGCCGACTTCCCTGAGGTGTCGTCGGCGCTCGCGCTGCCGGCCGTCTCGTCCAAGAGCCGCTGGGCCTCGGCTGCCTGAGCTGCGTCGCTGACGTTGGCGGCGCCCAAGGCGTCGATCTCGATCAACTTCAGCTCGCGGGACACGATCCGCTTGCGGAGGCGCTTGTGATCGTCCTTGAGGGAGACTTGGAGGAGGCGTCCGAGCAGATTGGCGGTGCGCACACAAGCGTCTTCGAACCGAGCCGCGTGGGCCGCGCGACGCGCCGGATCCTGCTGGTTCTCCAGGATCTGCTGACCCTGACCGAGGTGGATCTGGAGCCGGTTGAACACACGCTCGAACTCGGGGCTCGTCCCGACCCGGGTCTGAATCGCGGCCAAGTCCTCTGTGCGGTGGACCTCGAGTTGGTGCTCCGCTACGACGCGAGCCAGGCTCGCGACTTCGACTTGGCGACCCGCGGTCAACTTGAGGGCGAGCTCCTCGACGCGCTCGTTGCTGACGTGCTCGGTGGTCTCGGGAATGTAGAAGTAGTCGTCCTCGACCACGAGCAGGACCAACCCTGCCAGGAGTCCGAGCGCCTCGCGGAGCGGCGCGTGCTCTGGCGCCCCACGCATCACGATCAGGAGGAGGACCTTGGCCAGGAGCGAGTCCGCGGCCGGCGCGACCGGCAACCCGCGGGTCTTGAGGTCTTTGACGCGCTCGTTGATCTCGACCGGATCCGAGAGGCGCGGGATCGTATCGCCAACGAAGAACCGCCCCATGTTCAGGATCGGCTTGAGGAGCGCCGCTCGGACCGAGCGCGAACGAACAATCTGCCCGCTGCGAGGGAGCGAGGCCCCGACGATCCGTTCACTTGGTTTCGACATGGACCCCACCCTAGGGAGCGAGAAGCTCCGATGCCACCCGAGGCGGACGAAACGGCCTCAGCGACCGCACGAAGACGCCGCTGGGAATCGCTTGCGCCGCCCCACCGAGCCGGACAGGGTGGGTCCATGCTTTCAGAGTTCGTCACAGGACTGGTGCACAGCCAACGGCTCACGCCGGAACAAGGCCACCTCGTCCTCAACGAGAGTGAGCGGCGCGGGCTCAGGTCCGGTTCGGTCCTCGTCGAGCGCGGCTGGCTGAGCCTCATGGAGCTCCCTCCGGGCCTCCGGCCCCCGACGGCCCCCCCCTCCTCCTCAGACCTGTTCCTCGGCTCGGGGTCGGGGTCAAGCTCCCGTCCCGGCTCCGGCTCCGGCGTCGAGTCACTCTCCCCTGAGATCCAACAGGCGCTAGCCGACCCGGACACCCCGAAGCTCGGCCGCTACCTCCTCCTAGGAGAGCTCGGCCGGGGCGGCATGGGCGTCGTCCACCGCGCCTTCGACCCCGAACTCCGGCGAGAGATCGCGATCAAGCAGTTGATTCCCCGCGAGGGAGAGACGCCCGAGGCGCTCCGGCGACGCCTCCAGCGCTTTCAACTCGAGGGCCGGGCGGCGGCCAAGCTGGCGCACCCTCTGATCGTGGCGGCCCTCGAGGTCGGGACCGACAGGGGTCGCCCCTTTCTCGTCATGGAGTATGTCGAGGGGACCGACCTCGAGACCCTCTGGGGCCGAGAGGACCTCCCCCTTCGGCGAAAGGTCGAGCTCCTGAGGGACGTGGCGGAGGCCCTCGGGCACGCGCACGAAAACGGGATCGTGCACCGCGACGTCAAGCCAGGGAACGTCATGGTCGACAAGGCCGGCCGAGCCCGGCTGACCGACTTCGGCCTCGCGCGCGATATCGAGGCAGGCGGAGGGCTCTCGCGAACTGGCCAAGTCATGGGCACGCCTCTCTACCTCAGCCCTGAGCAAGCCGCCGGACAACCCGATCAGACGAAGCCCGCCACGGACGTGTTCGCGCTTGGCGGACTCCTCTATATGGGGCTCACGGGTCGGCCTCCCTTTCCAGGCGAAAACCTGATCGAGCTCCTCGGCATGATCTGCGCAAGCGAGCCAGTTCGCCCAAGCAAGCTCAACAAGCTCGTCAACCGAGACCTCGAAACGATCGTGCTCAAGTGCCTTGAGAAGGAGCAGTCCCGGCGCTACCCAGACGCTGGCGCGGTGGCCCGCGAATTGGGGCGATTCCTCGCAGGGGAGGCGATCGAGGCCCGTCCCCTGACGGGCGGAGAGCGCCTCCTCCGTGCAGCAGGGCGCAACAAGGCGATCACAGGACTGACGCTCGCGTTCAGCCTCTCGCTCCTTGGAGGCGGGGTCTACTCTGTGTGGGCGATCCGAGCCGAGCGGGACACCGCGACCCTCGAACGAGGACGCGCGCTCGAAGCGAAGGCCGAAGCCGAGTCCGCACGTCTGGACTCGGACCGAGCCCGCGCCGCCGCAGAGAGCGCGAGAACGAAGGCCACGACTGCGGCCGCCCGCGAAGCTCAGGCGCGTGAGCGCGCCGAACAGCAGCGCGCGGCCACGACCCTCCTCTTGGCGCAGGCGCTCGCCGAGAAGGGGGAGCGCCTGCTAAGCGAGAAGCGCCACGGCAGGGCGAGCGCTCTGTTCGCAGCCAGCCTCGAGATCGAGGAGGCCCCGCAGGCTCGGACAGGTTTGATTCGCTGCCTGGAAAACGTCCGGCGCGAGCGTTGGAGCGCCGGACGGTCCGGCGTGACCGACCTCGTCTACGTCAGCGACAACCAGCTCGTCGTCTCGGACGCGCAGGGACGTGTGCAAGGCTCGACGCCTGAAGGTCGCGGCCGAGTCACCTACGAAGGGCTCGCAGCGACCGTGGTTGGGCTCGACGCGGCCGCGGGGATTCTCGTGGCCGGCGCGAGTACTGGACAGCTCGCGATCTGGGGAACGGAAGACCCGGCCCACCCGACACTGGTCGACGCGCACCGCACCAGCGTACTCGCAGTGGCCTGCGCTCCTGACGGGCACGAGATCGCGAGCGCCGCCGCCGACGGAAGCGTCAAGCGGTGGGGCTCCAGCGGAGAGCCTCTCGCGAGCTACGAGCTCGGGGCTCGTCCCCTCGCGTTGGCCTGGAGCCCCGACCGAGCCTGGCTCGCGATCGGGAGCGCCGAGGGTCTTCACCTGATTCGCATAGCGGACGGCGAGGTCCTTCGCTCGCCGGAGGACCTCGTGTGGATCTCGGGGCTCGGGTTCAGCTCGGCGGGTCTCTGGACGGGGGGACTGAACGGAGAGCTGACTCTGTGGTCCTTCGGCGACGCGGAGGGCACGCCCACGCTTCGGCGGAAGGCGGCGGTCCGCGCGGAGTTTCCGATCACGTCGCTCGCGATCTCGAGCGC
Organism: Planctomycetota bacterium; assembly: GCA_016765095.1. Classification (GTDB taxonomy): domain Bacteria; phylum Planctomycetota; class J058; order J058; family J058; genus NORP233. The sequence goes on from JAESQQ010000736.1 coordinate 3,725, forward strand.
AGGCCTGATCGCGATCGGGTCCCTCGACGGACGAGTTCACGGCTTCGACACGGCCCTCACCAAGTGGACGCTCCAGGCACAAATGGGCACCCGGTGGGTCACGAGCCTCGCCTTCAACTCGAGCGGCAGCATGCTCGCCAGCGGAGACTCACGGGGCGGCGTCGCCGTTCATGAGCCCACGAAGAACCTGTCCTCTTCGGGAGCAGTCTCGAGATTCGAGCGGGTGGCCACGCTCCAAATCGGCACCTCCTTGACCTACTTCGCCGGGAACGACGCGGGCCAGGTTTTGTTCGGGGCCGCCGAGTCCAGCGAGAAGCCGGCGATGATCAGGGCAGCGACTCGAGCCCTAACGGGTGTCGCGGTCTCGCCGGGCGGAAAGTATCTCGTTACCAGCAGCTTCGACCGAACCGTCGTCGTTCGCTCCCTCAAAGGCAGAGCGACCCTGACCCTCGAGGGCCTCGCGAAGCGGATCCCGAGAGACATAGCCTTCGTCGGGCCTACCCGCTTGGCGAGCGCGGTCGAGCGCGAAGTCCTTCTTTGGGACCTGCCTACGACCACGGTCCAGCAGAGGCTCGAGGCCCCCGGCAAGATCACCGCGCTCTCGACGGACTTGATCGGCGGCCGGATCGCCGTCGGAACCGGCAAGGCCGTCGTCGTCTGGAATCGGGAGGGGAAGGAACTCGCCCGCCTTCCTCTCAGCGGCTTTAGCGCTTGCAGGGCGCTGGCCTTCGAGCCAGGCTCCCAGCGCCTCGCGGTCGCCTACGGCAAGGAGATCCACCTCTGGGACACCTCGAATCGCGTCGGACTCGGCCGTCCGCTCATCGCGCACCTCGACGAGGTCAGCTCGCTCGCGTTCAGCCGAGACGGACGCTACCTCGCCTCTGGGGGCAACGACGCCTGGGTCTGCCTCTGGGACGCGCGTACGGGCATATTGCTGACCGTCCTCGAAGGTCACGCGGACAACGTGGCAGGGGTCGCGATCCATCCCTCGGGCCAACTGGTCCTCTCGGTCGGCCACGACGGCGCGATTCGGACCTGGGACCTGGTCTCGCCTGCGGCGCCCAAGCTCCTCTCCCTCGGAGGCTGGACGCTGGCTTTCCTCGAGGACGGGCGGCTGATCTCCTCGGGTGACAAGGACGGGACGATCAAGATCAGCGATCAAAGCATGGGGAGCGTTGCCAAGATGTTTCGCGTCAAAGGGCACCTCCGGACTCTCGCGGTTGGGCCCGATCGTCAGCTGGCGCTCGCGATTCAGTCTGCGCCCACCACGGTCCTGCTCGACCTGAGCACCATGAAGGCCCGACACGTCCTCAAGCACTCCGCCCCCGTCACGACGCTCTGCTTTACTCGAGGAACGAGCCCCAAGCTCGTGACCGCCTCGCGCAGGACGATTGAAGTGTGGGACACCCAAACGGGCGAGCGCGTTCAGAACTGGGAGGTCGCCCGCGAGGACAAAATGGTCGTCGGGCTGAACGCCGCACCGAACGGCGAGTGGATCGCAGTCGGAGTCAGCAACCGCGTTCGGATCTTCTCTGAGCGCGGCCTCGCGGGCCCCACGTTCCGCCTCGCCGACGGGCACGCAGCGTTTGGCCTCGCCTTCTCGCCCGACTCCAAGCGATTGGGCGTCGCCAGCCAAGGCATTCGACAACTCACGGACAGGAGGTCAAAGGGCGGAGAGACAAAGACCACCCACGGAATGAGCATTCAGGGCGACGCCCGGCTCCTGACGCTAAAGGGGCAGGCCACCCAGACCCTCCGCCGTCACGAAGGGCTCTCGTTCTCGGTCGCGTTCACGCCAGACGGTCAGTTCATGGCCGAGGGAGGCGGCGGGGTCGTGCTCTGGGACGTGGCACACAACAGACGCTTCGCAGACCTCGTCGATCCAGACGACGAGCTGGGCCGGACCTCGATCGTGATCAGCCCCGACGGCAAGCTGCTCGCCAGCCGCGACGGCCCCCGCCGGACCCGGGTGTGGGCGCTCGAGTTGCTCGGGATCTACGACGACGGGGACGCAGCCGCCGAGCGAGTGTGGCGCCTGTCGAGATACCGAACCGTCGGCTTGAAGACCATTCGAGCCGAGACCGAGCGGTGGTTCTTGATCCAGAAGGGGCTCTCAGAGCTCCCCCGTTGACCCCTACTTCTTGGGCGCGAGCACCACGAGCGTCACCTTGCGCGGCTTCTGAGTCCCCTTCTTGATCACCAAGAGCACGACCTCGTCCCCGGGTTTGCGGGTCAATCGCCACCAGCTATGCAGGTGCTCGGGGCCCTTCAACTTGACCCCCTCGATCCCCACGACGACGTCGCCCTTGCGGATCCCGGCCTTCCGAACCGCCCGCCCGTAGCGCTTGTCCGGGACTCCGCCCCAGTCGACGATATACCCGACTCGGAACGCGAATCCCTTCGCTGGGAGTCCGAACGCCTTCCGCTCTCCCGCGCTGAGCTGCCTCCCGCCAAAGCCCGGACGAGGCGCGAGCTGCCACTTGGAGGGGCGCCAGGAGAACTCGAGCGGGGTCCCCTCTTTCCAGCGCGCGGCGAGCTTGAGGGTCGCTTGGTGCGTCTTGCCGGCCCGCCTGAACTCGATTGGAATCTTGGTCGGCTTTGGACTTGCCCGCTCGAGGACGTAGCTCACGTCGAGCGCAGTCAAGATCGGCTGATCCCCGAGCTTGAGGAGGCGGTCGCCGGGCTTCAGCCCCGCCTTGGCTGCGGGTGTCTTGGCCTCGACGGCGCCGATCCGACCGAGGCGCTCGACCTCCAGCGAGAGCCCAACGCGCTCAGGCGTCGGCCAGCGCCAGATCTTGGAGCGGTCCCAGGTTCCGTCGGCGCGGTGCTGCTCGCGCTCGGCGTCGAACACGAAGTGGCAGTGGTAGCAGCTGAGCTTCTTGCCGCGCTTCGCCATTTTGTCCCGCCAGACCGGGATCTCGTCCAGGGTGCGCGGAGTGGTCTTGGACGTCTTGGTGGCGGCCTCCTTGGTCAGGCGGGCCTGAGCAGCCTTTAGGAAGGTCACCAGGCTCGTCATGCTCAGGCGAGCGTCGGCCGAGTGGTGATCACGCCCGCCGTAGCGGTGCAACACCGCTCCGTCGGGGTGAACCACCAGCGCCGCGAAGGTCAGGTCGAAGTCGAAGCTGTAGCGATCGAGGTCGATCCCGCGCATGTCGGTCACCCGCACGCACACATATCCGGCAGCCACTTCCCGAAAGGTCTTTGGGGGACGGACTAACTGCCCGTCGAAGCCTGCGCAGTCCTTTCAGGGCAGGCAGCGAAACACGATCAGGAGCGGTTTCCGCTCTGACCGCGCCTGCTGCTCAGCCTTGCGAAGGTCGGTCTCCCACACGAAGTCGTCAGCCACACATGGCAGACCCAGGGCGAGAACGAGGAGAAGGGCGAGACGCATAGAACCTCCAGCAAAGGCCAATCATAGGGACACGCCTCCGAGAATGCCGCCTGGGGGAGACCAGACCCGACCCGACCGCGGAATTCGGAATCCCAAACAGCACTGGAGCGTTTGGACTCAGCCCATTACCCTTGGGCGTGCCATCCACCCGACCTGGAGGAATCCGTTGAACAGAACCTTTTTGCACGCGGCCGTGCTGGGAGCGCTGATCTGCTTCCCGGCCCTTGCCGCGCCCACCCCTTCACCCGAGGCCAAGCTGGCCAAGGCGAAGATCACCCACATCATGACGATAAAAGTCACCGGGATGTCCTGAACCACGACGTGAGGCGGTCGCCTCAAGCGAGCCCTGGATGGGCTGGCATCAGTCTCCAAAGTCGGTCAGGTTGCGCCCGACGAGTTTGAAATCACCTACAACCCCAAGATGCTGACACCTAAGGACATTGGTGCTGCGGTCGAGAAGTTGAACTTCGGCCACAGCCTCAAGAGCCCCGTGGCAGCCGTGACGCGCACCAGATACGTCACCATTCAGAGCCTCACGACCGCCAAGAGCTACGCGGCCGGAAGCAAGGGAACCCTCAAGGTCGGCCTGTTCCTCAGCAAGGGAATCACGCTCGGCGAGGCCTCGATCACGATCCGCGGGCCCAAGGGCTTCAAGGCTGAGGTCAAGACGCTCCCTGGGATCACCAAGGCGAAGGTCATCGTCGAAGTCCCCTTCGAGGTGACCAAAGACGCCGCCAAGGGTGCTCAGACCCTCACGGTCGAGATCGTCTACACCCCGAAGAAGAAGGGGAAAGACAAGGGCTTGCTCAAGCTCAGCTACACCCTCCCGATTCAGATCAACTAGCAAGAGCTAGCTGAACCAAAACAAACGGCGCCGTCCTTGGGACGGCGCCGTTTCTTCGTGGTTTCAGTTGCGCCACCAGGAACGAGGGTGACGCTGCGAGCTAGTCGCCCTTGGGCGGGCCGTCACTCTTGGGCGGGCCGTCGCTCTTGGGTGGACCGTCGCTCTTGGGCGGAGTCTTGCTCCAGCCGCCCTGGTCTTTCTTCTTCTTGTAAGCGCGCTTGAAGTCGGACTTCTTGAAGCCCTTCTTCTCCTGCCAGTCCTTCTTGCGCGACTCCCAGTGGCTCCCGCCGCTCCCGCCGCTTCCGCTCTGGTCGCTCTGGCCGCTCTGGTCGCTCTGGCCGCTCTGGCCGCTCTGGCCGCTCTGGGCGCTCTGGCCGCTCTGGGCGCTCTGGGCTCCCTGATCTTGGCTCGCGTTATCCTGGCTCCGATTGCTCTCGTGCCCGTCCCGCCCGCGGTGACCGCTTCCGCCTCCGCTGCGCCCGCTTCGGCCGTGATTGGAGTCGCTTTGGTCGTTTCGACCTTGATAGCCACCGCCACCGCCGCCACCCCGGTCGCTTCGACCTTGATAGCCACCGCCACCGCCGCCACCCCGGTCGCTTCGACCTTGGTATCCGCCGCCGCCGCCGCCACCCCGGTCGCTTCGACCTTGGTATCCGCCGCCGCCGCCGCCACCCCGGTC
>JAESQQ010000737.1 GCA_016765095.1 Planctomycetota bacterium
CGAGGTCCCAGCCGCCGGAGCAAGACTTGGAGCCTTGCGTGCCAAGTGCGTCTCGCACGAAAGACGAGCTGGGCAATATCTGCCCACGCGACTTGGACGGCGAAACGGAAGCTCTCCTCGGATCCCTCGAATCGATAGCCCTGGGTCGGGGAGCCTCCGGGGAGCCTCTCTGCGCCGAGCATGGCAACGACTGGGTCGGGGAGCCTCTCTGCGCCGAGCATGGCGGGGAGCCTCTCTGCGCCGAGCATGCGACTACCTTCCCGTGATCCCCGGTGGACTAGCCCCGGTCGCCCACGACCGTCATGCTGTTCGGGTGAGTGACGCAGACCTCAGAGAGCTAGAGCGCAGGTGGAAGGAGACGGACAGCGTCGAAGACGAGGCGACTTGGTTGCGGGCCAGATTGCAGGCCGGGGAGGTAGAGCGGAGTAGGTTGCAGCTGGCGGCCTACCTTGGTCATGGTGGAGCAAGAGCGGTCCTGGACGAAGCCCTGTGTGCCAACCTGATTGAGACACCAGATCCGGTCAGCTTCGGAACGGCCTGCGAGCCCGACAGGGAGCCTTCGGTCAGGTGGGGGTCCTGGCCACGCTGGCACAACTGGCGATTCCTCCGCGAACTCCATGAATACGGCGGTCATGCTGCACTGAGGGCCGGACTGACCGTCGTTCGTGTCTCAGTGGGAGATCCCGCGCCGAATACACTGGAGCCTTGCTTGGTCGCGCTTGAGTCTTGGCTGGCCGATCCCACTCCTGCCGCCTCGAGCTCCATTGCCAGCGCAAGAAGAGCCCTCTCCCAGGCCGAGATTACGTCCCCGCCGGACACTATGGGAAAACTTGATTCGGCCTCATGTTCGACGCTTCTGGGTGGCGCATGGGAATATCGCCGCCTGGCGGAACTCGAACGCCACGATCTAGCCAGTCACGAAGCCGCGCGTCTTAGTCACATGGCGGCGCAGGTTGCACTGGAACGGTTGATCAAGTGCGCGCAGCGGCGAGCCGGGATTCCTCAACCACCTGGCCAGGGCAGGATTGTCTTGGGCGGTTCCGCCGCCTCCCGCCAGGCTCGCGACGAGCGATACCGGGTCTGGGAAGAGCGGCACGGCGCGTCAGTCCAGGCCGTCGCGGCGGAGTCTAGTGCGCGTGCGTTCGACTCGGTCTGCGAAGAACTCGTCCCCTGGGCGCTGGGCTACTCCGACCCCGTGCGCGACCGCGTCGAAGCCCGCCTGCGTGAGGCCGCCGGTGAATGACGACCAGCGGTCAGGAGAGCGGTTGGGAATGAGCCAGCCCATGGTCTTGCCGGAGAAGGGCTGTTTGCACGCCCCCTTCTTCGTCTTCTTGAAGCCGAACGTCGAGCTTGAGGATCGAGTAGTGCTGACGTTGCTCGGGCTAGAGACCCACGTCCGCACCGAACCCTCAAGAGGAACGCACGGTTCCGAACACGTCTACCTAACTAGCGTTGGCGGGTGGCTGCACGTTGTAGACGACTGGCGCTACACGCTGTGGAACCGTGGGCACAGCGTGGTGGAAGCGGTGGCGAGAGCCCCGCTGTTCCACACGGTCTTCTCATGCGCTGTTGGAGACTCGGACTGGTCCTATGGGTTCGCGCTCTACGAAAGCGGAGAACTTCGCCGTCGAATAGAGGTCGCTGATCCGTTCTATGACCGGAAGCGGCACCGCGTCGACGTCGACGTAGGCGCTCCGCTGCAAGCCGAACTGCCGTGTGAAGAGGTGGGTGACGACCCTCTGGACTACGTGCTCGCTCTTGCTAGAAGCGTCGGGGTGGTCGTGGAGCACGACGTCGCAAAGGTCCGCTGCTACGTGCCACCAGCGCAGTCCAACAGTGAGTCACGTCGACGCCCGCGAGCGGGAGGCTGCCGGTGAGCGACGCAGACCTCAGAGAGCTAGAGCGCAAGTGGCGCGAGACGGGCAGCGTCGAGGACGAGGCGTCGTGGGAGCGGGCTCTCTTGCGTGCGGGACGAACGGACGAGGCGCGCCTCGAACTGGTTGAGTTCCTCCGCACTCCCCTGCCGAACCGCCGCCGCTTCTACTTCTTCGGGCCCAACCGGCCCCTTGCCCGTGGCGAAGACGGCGCGGAGCGGTGGGTGCAGGAACTCGCTTCCTTCGGGCATGAAGCACTGCTTCGGACTGCCTTTGCCGGTGCTGTGGATCTTCTCCCCGTCTACCTCGGAGAGGCGCCCGACGGGGACACGCACGTCCCCGAACTGCTGTGCGCCGTTGGTCGCTGGATCTCTAGCGACACGACGGATACGCATGAGGCTGACCGCGTTCATGCCGAATTGAGCGCGTCATGTTCCTCGTGGGAATGGCCCTCTACGCACACAAGTGCGGGTCCAGCGGCGTTTCGTGCGATCCTGGCCCTTCACCCGCTAGACCAGAGACAAAGCCTCGAGGGCGCGACGTGGTCTGCACGTCATGTGGCGCGCAACTGGGGGATCGCCAACTGGGAGCGACCACTCTGCGACTTCATTCGGGTCGTCCGCGCCGAACTCGTCCCCTGGGCCCTTGGCTACTCCGACCCCGTCCGCGAGCGCGTGGAGTCCCGCCAGCGGGAGGCTGCCCGTGAGTGACTCTCGCTCCCAAGGTGAGGGGCGGAGGAAGGCGAGGGTCTTCGGTGCCCTGTCATTCGGACTCGCTGGCTGCACGGCTGGCCTGGGGTTCGGCTATTGGGTTTCTACTCTGCCAGCCGTTAGCGACGTATCGCTGTGCTGGGCATTTCGACCGTGGCCCTGGCGACCGAGCAACCTCATTCTCGGAGTGGTTGGTGGACTGATCGGAGCCGGGGGCGGCGCCTGGCTGGTTCGCCTGTCGGAGCGAACGGGTGCCATGCTCGCGGATCGAGTTGAGTGACCGACTTCAGCCTCCGAGAGCTAGAGCACCGCTTCCGCGCCTCCGGCAGCGTCGAGGACGAGGCTGCTTGGCTCCGGGCCAGAGTACAGGCCGGGGAGTTGGAGCAGGAGCGGGTGGAGTTGGCGGCGAGGCTAGGTCATGTGGTGGCTCGGAATTTGGAATTTGTTCCCAGACGCGGAGCTTGCGGACTGGTCAAACGAGGAGCAGGCGACACACGACATCAACCACGCGACCGATCTCCTCGGTGAGACTCTGCCTGCACGGGTTGCGGCTGACTGGGCCGAATGCGCTCTCCCCGCATTGAAGGAGTGGAGCCCGGACGATCCTGTTTGGGAGGGTTGGAGTCCGAGCCAGGAACCCCAGGAAGCGATTGCCGCAACACGAGCATGGGCGGACAGTCCGTGCGTTGATTTCGCCACACTCGCCGAGGCCGCCGCCGACTCTGCCGAACTTGCCGCTGACGCGGCCCACAGTTTCGACGGTGTCCGCCTCGTCAGACCCATGCGCGCCGTGACCGCCGCGAACGCCACCTGGTGCGTTGCCTACGGCAATGCTGCCTACGCCGCCTGGAGCGCCGGCTACTGCACCGTCGAGCAATCCCGAGCCGACACCGTCGAAGCAGCCTGGAGTTGCGCGACATGGGCCGCCCTCACCGCCGACGATCCCGACGCCGAATGCGACTGGCAACGGCTGCGGCTGGCGGCCTATGTACTGGGCGAGGTCGAGGCGAAGCAGCCGTAGGGTAGTCCCACCCACGTTCCTCTACGCACTCCTCGGGCGCAGGTCCCTGGCCGTAAACCCAATGACTTTCCGTACTTTTACCGGGTGCTCCTCGGGCGGGGAGCAATCATATGTCACAAGATGGCGTGGTCGTGTTCACCGCTGCAGATCTCGCTGACCAGTCGCCCCTGGTCGCGGCTGCAGGTCCGCCAGTCTGCCTCGCGATTGACTCGTCGTAAGGGACCAATCGCAAGGCAGGACCCTTCGGCTCACTGCCACGAACATCGCTTCCGCGTAAGTTCCTTGCTCGCAAAGCCCATGTGGCTGCCTTCCTTCGTGGGATCGAACCCTTGGAAGCGGGAGCAAGTGAGTCCCGGTGTGTCTGGAGGGCGCCAGCCAAGAGCCATGGGATCAATCGCAGAAGAGGGTCATCGGACCGACCCTCGACACGCTGAGTGAGGAGCACCTCGGGGAGGAATAGCCTGGCCACGTGCGCCGAAGGGTGCGGAGGGAGCCTCAGGCGGAGCGAACCGCCTGGGGCTCCCTCTCTTTCGGGCATGTGTCATGCCAAGAAAACCTCGGGTCTGGGGCAGAGCCCCAGCGGCCGGCCGCCGTCTCACCGAGCGGGCCACGATTCACAAAGAGCGTGACTCACGACACGAGATATCGAAGCAGATCGTCGGTGAAACCCGGCCACCGATCACAGCCAAGCCGGGTTGTTGCGTTGCACGCCCAGCGTCATGAGTAGGCCCAGTTCGTTGCACCTTCCTTCCTAGGCACGGACCTCGAGTGCGAAGGGAGCGTCCGTATCGAGCGCAGCGTCGAGGTCAAGCGCCCCTAGCTCGATCCCCGTTCGCTGCTCAATCTCCGCTCGCTCTACGAAAGCGACTTTTCGATCCGCAACCTGAACGTGAGACCTTGGAACACGCGCGGAGCCGACCTAGCGGACTCGATCTGCTCGATCCGTTTCTCGCTGTGCTCTCCGGCTGCCAGCTAGATTAGAGGAGTTCGAAGAAGGCGTCGGTGTCGATCTTCGGGACGTAGCGCACAGCGATTCGCTCGATCGTGTCGACCGCGCCAAGGGGTAGCCAGCCGTCCAGGCTCGCCCGGTAGCACATTCGCTCGGCACTGAACTGGCGGATCTCCACGTCGACGAGGCGAAAGCGGAGCACCGGCTCGTAGCGGGTCTTCCCACCCAGCCTCGTGAAAGCTTCGAGTCCGATATCCTCGATCATCTCGGGGTTTCCACCTTGCGGCGCGAGCACCACGACTGCTCGGCCGCGGGCCTCGACACGGCAGCGAGCACGTCTATGGCGCGCGAGCACTGTGCGGACGGCATCCAACTCGCTGGCCCCGATCGGCCCATCCACGTTCTTGCGCAACGAGACCACGCCGTTTGCGCTCTCAACGACCTCATGCCCAGGCGGAATGTCCTCTAGCGGTTGCCCGCGCGGCTGGCGCGCAAACACGTAGCGCTTCCTGCCCGCCTTGGTCGTCACCTCGCACAGGTGAAAGGTGCGGCCCTTGAAGTTGGTATGGGTAATCCCCTCCCGGAAGGTCATGCGACTCGCCAGGGTTCGAAGGGAACTCTGGAACCCGTCATTCCCCGCTCCACTTCCGGAGGGCAGCCTGGCAATCGGCGGCCACGGAATGCGGCGGGAATGTGACATCCAGAAACGAAACGGCGTAGGGCCGGCCGGCACGATCGCAGACGGCGACGACGCCTCGGTAGGGGTTGCCCCCGTATTCGACTCCGACCACCTCCACCTCGACCCCCACGACCCGGCCCTTCGCCGGGAAGGACAGCTGGTCCTCCAGGAGGGCGTGCAGCCCCATCAACTGCTCGTCGTCGTCGTGGGCGTCCGCGAGGTATTCCTCCATCAACTCCTTGAACTCTGCGTCCAGTGCTTCCAAAGGGGTGCCCTCCTAGCGAGCGAGGCTAGCGAATGGGCCCGACAGGACGAGTCAGAGCTCGACCTGCTCCGCGAACTCGGCCAGCATGGTGTGCAGCTCTTGGTCCTCCTGGAGCGAGGCGAGGCCGACCTCGTCCTGGGACGAGTAGCCCGACGAGGCGGCCGACTAGTCTAGTTACCCGACCGAGGGCCCGACGAGGCGGCCGACTAGTCTAGTTACCCGACCGAGGGCTATCTGGCCGCGCGACGATCACCGCCGGGAGTTTGGGGTCATTCTTCGTGCCTAGGCACGAATAGCCTCCGCGGGGGTGGTCTCCAGATCGCCCAGTGAGGCGACGATAGCTCCCGCGAGGATCGCCAAGAGCAGGAAGCCGAGGGGGGCGAGTTTCCGGAGGCCGGGCGCCGCACGACGCTTGGTTCATTCCGCGATCATGCCTCGGCTGGCCTACGGCCAGAGTCGACTCAACACAACCGACACCGCTTGAATGCCGCACCAAATCAAACGTCTCGCCGCGTCATTCCTGCACCATTCCGTCACTGGGCCATCACAGGTACAATCGTCTCCCAGCGCTGAGGAGCTTTCGTCGAAGGGGATCCTGGCTGCCAGGGTAAATCGACTCGATTGGACGGAGACCGAACACACATGGCGACGGTCCGGACACAGATCGACATCGACGCCCCCCTCCAGCGGGTGTTCGACGCCGCCCGCGACATCACCCTCCATGTGGAGAGCCAGGCCGGGGCCAAGGAGCGTGCGGTCGCGGGAGTGACGAGCGGTCTGATCGGACTTGAGCAGGAGGTCACATTCGAAGCTCGGCACTTCGGATTCCGACTGCGTCATACGTCGAGGATCGTCGAGTTCGAGCCACCTCACCGCTTCGTCGACTCCATGGTGCGCGGAGTCTTCGCCTCGTTCGTGCACGAGCACCGGTTCGAAGCCACTCCAAGGGGCACCCTCATGGTCGACGTCCTCGAATACAGCGCTCCCCTCGGCCCTCTTGGTCGCCTCGCCGAATGGCTGTTCCTGAATCGTTACCTCTTCAGGCTGCTGAGGGACAAGGCGCAGGGACTCAAGCTGGCTGTCGAAGAGAGCACGCGTTTCCCCTGAACGACTGCGTCTTGGGCAGCCCTCGGCATGGCGGTGGGCGGTGGTTGGGCAGCCCTCGGGCGGCTACCCGCTACCCGACCGAAGGCTATCTAGCCGCGCGACGATCGGCGCCTGACGAAGAGGGGAAGACAGGCAGCCGAAGCCTGCTGAAACGCAGGCCCGCCGACTAGCCGTACAGACCTCCGGCCTCGGCGCCGAGCGGAGGCGCCGAGGTTCTGTTCGCACGAGCTTGTGGAGGGTGGGAGCGCTCGGCCGACTCAGGCGGCGGCGCGTAGGGGGCCGGTCGCTCCGCGGATCCGAACCTGGTGGTCACGGCGGAGAAGAAAGGTCCCCAGGGGGAACGCGACTTCGAGGTCGCCCGCCTTCCTGGCCTCCCAGGCGAGGCGATAGCGGATCCTCCAGGCGACTAGCTCCTCGAGGATCGCGAACCGCGCCACACTGTCCCCTTTGCAAGCGATCCGTGGATTGCGAGCGAAGGTCGGCCAGGTCGAGCCGGCGCTGTCTCGCGCGTCTTGGGCCAGCACGGCCTCAACGCCCATGTAGTGGGTCTTGCCCTGCTGACGGCGCTCGGCGTGCACGAGCTCGATCTCCGCCTCGAGGAGGGCTCTGAAGTGCGCTCGGACTCGCTCGATCGACCAGCCCTCATAGCCGTCTGGGCGCACGATCTCGATCGTGACCTCGTCGGGGAGGGCCGAGGGCCCCGAGCGGGGGCTGGGAAGGCGGGCCTTCTGCTTGCCCCGGACCCGGTTGAGGCGCTGGCGCTCGAGCGCGCGGCGACGCTTGGCGGAGAGGCCCTTCCCCTTGAGCTTGCGCTCCAGATCCCGCTCACGCCCCTGCTGGAGTGCTCGCTCCTCCTCGCGGGCCAGCTCAGCGGTCCAGTGCTCGAGGGCGAAGGGGTCAGTCGGAGCCCGCTTCTCGCGCCCGCGACCGCCAAAGAAGGCTCCCTCGGGCTTCTCGATCACAACTTGGGTGCCGAAGTCTTCGGGGAGAAATTTGGCTCCAGGCCAGTGCTCGGGGCGAGGAACGAGCCCGTCACGTACCGGGTTCAACCAGAGGTAAAGAAGCTGGCTCTCGAGAGAGGCCTGGTTCCAGATCTCGCAGTTGTCGTAGGAGCCTGGAGCCCAGAAGTTCTCGCCGCGAGCGTAGTGAGCGTTGAGCGCTCTGCCTACGAGGCTGTCGAAGCGCCGCATGAAGGCGGAGAGCTGCGAGAGGTCGTCAGGGCCGGACAGGTCGTGCACGACGACGTGTATGTGATTCGCCTCGGCGAGGAAGCCGTGCAAGGCGATCAAGGGGTTGTCCTTGAGCGCGACCCCAAGGCAATAGAGGAGGGTCTGGACGACGAAGGGCGTCGGCTTGAGGAAGAAGCAGCGCCTCGCGCAGCGGCGGGTAATCGACTGGCGTTGATTGGGTAAGAAGCGGCGAGCGACCGTCATGAAGACCTC
>JAESQQ010000738.1 GCA_016765095.1 Planctomycetota bacterium
CCCTACCGAAGCGTGTTGGGAGGCCGACTCGGGGGGGCCGATTGCGATCTGTAGGGTGCGGGGTTTACCCCCGCCCGACGCCTGTCCCGGAGAGACAGACGCTCTCTCTTCTCTGTTGCCTGTTGCCTGTGCCTGTGCCTGTGCCTGTGCCACAGCCCGGCCAAGAGACGAAGCCTCTTAGGCCGCGAGCTTCGCCAGCTCCTTGGCGGCTCGGTCGAAGTGACCGCTCGCTATGCAAAACGCGAGCGCCTCGGCGTTGGTCTCGGCGCGGTAGAGCTGCTTGCCTTGCGCCCAGTGGTGGCGGACGAGCCAGGCCTGCTTCTGCTCGTCTAGGTAGTAGCGGTGCACGATCTCGCCAGCGGCGGGCGCGTCTTCGAACGTCAACTCCATCCAAGCGATCCGCTCGGGACTGTCGAGCTCGATCCGGAGGATCTCGAGGATCTCGGTGTAGGTGTAGTGCCGCTTGCGCGCCTGAATGTAGGCCTTGGCGGAGATCGGCGGATCGATTCGGTTGATCCCCGCAGCGGGCTCGGCGTAGCGCGGGTCATAGGTCGTGAACCCATGGCTCGCGAGGGCCTCCGCGCTCGGTAGACCGCTCAAGCCGTAGCGACCCGTGAGCCGCTCCCAGAGCTCCGCCCGCGTCTCCAGGTTGGGCAACGCCTCTGCCCGCTTGGGGTCGAGCCGGAACAGCCCGTAGGGCTGAAACTCCTCGCTGCCTTCGTCCTCCTCGTTGAGGCGGGCGAGGTATTCGACGTCGTGGCTAGCGGAGACGCCGCCGCGCTGAAAGAAGCTGAAGCAGTCCACCCCGCCGCTCGGGAACATGGGCACCGAGTTCCACCCCATGGTCAGAAAGAGCTGACAGGGCATCGTCCGGCGGCGCCGGTCCTCAGTCACTTGCCGGCCCCGAGGAGCGCGAAGAACACGTGCCACGAAGGACTTCGCCTCCCCGACCCAGCGTTCCTGCATTCGCCGAGCCCACGCTGACAGCTCCTCGCCTGAGTTCCCTTGCTGATCCGCCATTCCCGCCTCCGAGTGGGGGGGCAGCTCACCCGGCGCCTCGCGCGCCGGGCAGTGAACGCACCGCTCCCCAGACCCCTTATCGACAGGTCGCCGAGTTGCCTTTGGCGAGAACTAACAGAGTCACGATTCCGCCCTCAAAGCTCGCGCACATACTCCCACCAGGCCTTCTCGAAGGCCTTCCAGTCCAGGCCTGTGAACGCCGCCTGGTAGGCCTCGGTTGGGTTCCCGCCCTTGCGGAGCGCTGTCAGGTAAGTCTCAAAACGAGACGAGTAGTCTGCCTGCTTCCCCTGGAGGAAGAAGTGAACCATGCTCCACGCTTGGGCGTATTTGACCGCCACCGGGCCGCTGTAGAACTCGCCGGGCGTCTCTCGAATCAGGCCGCTCGGACTCAAGGGCCGACCCCGCGCGGCGACGTGCCGCCTCAAGTCCGCGAGCCTCGCCTCGAGCAACCCTCCTTTAGCGACGACGCTCCCGTTCTCGATCAAGGTGGCTGAGAAGTAATCCGCCAAGCCTTCGTTGACCCAGTAGGGGAGGTCCTTGATCAGCGGGTAAATGAACTGGTGAAAGGCCTCGTGGTAGAGAACCCGCCTCGTGGCCTCCCCCGTGGCGTCGTCCCGTCCCTCGTAGAGGAGCAGCTGGTCGTAACGAGGCAGGTAGTAGCCGAGCAGGGACTCGACTCGATCGTCCGTCGTGAGGTCGGCGTAGGCCTGAAAGCCCTCCTCCGTGTCGAAGATCAAGACGCTCGCTCGCTGAGCCCTGACCTCCCCCTCGACGCCGAACACCTCCGCGTAGAACTCCCGAATCACCTCGAGCTGCTCAGCGTAGGCCCGCCCGCGAGCCTGGCTGATGTCGGTCAGGACGCGGTAGTTGACGGTCTCCTCCTTGAACGAACGCTCCCAGGGTGGCCCGCGGCGAACGTTCGTCACGTTTCGACGAAACGCGCGGATCTCGTCGTCCCAAGGGTCGAGCGCGAGGGCCAAGTCGAGGAGACGCTGGGTCTCTTTGAGCTCGCCCCGCCGGAAAAACACCAGCGCCTTGGCCGAGAGGCTCGGCGGGTAGTCGGGCCGCTCCCTCAGCGCGAGGGTCACGACCTTGAGCGCCTGTTCGAGGTCCCCGTCCCGCGCCAAGGTGCGGGCCTCGGCCGCGCGGGCCTCGTAGAAGTGAGGGCAGTCGTTAGCAGCCTTACGAAGCTCTTGGAGCGCGAGATCCGAGCGTCCGAGCCGCTCGAGCGCTATCCCCCGCCGATAGCGCGCTCCAGCGAAGCTTGGCGAGAGCTCAACCGCGCGCTGGAAGGTGTTGCTCGCCGCGAGCAAGTCGAGGGGCTTGCCGAGGGCGAGCTTGATGCGCCCCCGCCGATCCTGAGCTAAGGCCGACTCGGTTACGCCGGCCAAGCCCCACTCGTCTTCTGCGGAGAGCTTCTGGATCGGGCGCCGCCCACTCGGGCGCGCGTAGAGTTCGAGCTCGTCGGTCCTCGCCATGTAGGCCCGAAGGTGGTCCTCGAACGCCCCGTAGGCCTTCCGAATCCAATCACGCCGGGCGTGACCACTGATCGTGACGTTCCTAAAGGCCGCCACCCCGTCCTTCTCCAGCGCCCCCCCGACAAGGACCCGCGTCCGGCCCCAGTCCGTCGGGATCCCGACCCGGAACAGCGTCTTGGTGTCGACCCGCGCCTCCAGCTGGCCTTCGCTGCAGGCGATGGTGAGCGTGGCTTGCTTGCGGATTTCGAGCGGCTTGCGGTCGACGACGGTCAGCTTCTTGTTCTGGCGTCGCAGGAGGAGCACCTCCTCAGCGCGCGGATCGATCCCGACCAGGTAGCTGACCTCTTCAGGTCCCTTCCCGGCGTGAAAGGTCACGCCGACCAGCGAACGAGCTCTCGGATCGAGGAGGGCAACGCCCCGCACGAGGAGCGTCCGCTCCCAGCCCACCTCGCGCAGCGCGGCTAGGCTCATGCCCCGCCCCCGGACCACGTACAACTTGCGCTCGGCGTCGACGCCCCCGCGCGCACCCCCGCCAAGGTTCCAGTCGGCGTTGTGAGCGGGGAGGTGAAATCCGTAGCTCAACTCGAGCGCGTTGCCCGTTCGCTGGACTTTCCCGCGGAAGACCTGGCTGGATCGAGCGATCCGGCCGACGTCGGGGATCCGACTCTTGAGGCGCGCGTCCAGGAGGACAGCGCCTCGAAACGCCTCCTGAGCCGCGTCCCAGAGCCGGTTGACCAAACACCAGCGCCCGAAGTCGAGCTGGCCCAACGCGTCCTTCTGGCCGACAGCCAACCGACGGACGCGGAGCGCAAACTGTGAATCCTGGGCCACGATCCGGGACCAGTCGAAGGCGACTTCTTTTCCCCGCGAGCGCAGCGAGAATCCCTGGGCGTCGTAGCGAACGACGACCGCGTCCTTGAACTTCACTCCGCCGACCTCGAGGGTCAGGGGGGCTGCTCGCGACCGTTTGCGCACCCGACTGGCAGCCGCGCGCCCTCGGAGCCCGGCCTTCTCCTTGGCCTGGGTGATCCCGGCTCGCATCGCAGCCACGATTCGAGCGCCCTCGCGCGCGCCGGCCTCGAACCGCTGCTGACGCTCGAGGGGCTCTTTGCGCTGGTCGTGGCCGGGGAGCTTCTGGTTCCCGCGAGCAGCGGTCACCGCCTCAAGCGACTCTTGGAGGCGTCTCGCAGCGGGCGCCTGGTTCAGATCCGGTCCGGCGCCTTCGAGGAGCGCCTCCGCTTGAGCGACGGCCGCCTCCAACTGTCGTCGGTCCGCGACGTTTGGTGTCCCGACCTCGAGCCCCTCCAGGACGGCCGTGGCTGACTCTGCGGCCGTCTTGAAGCGCGCCAACCCGTCGAGCCGTCGCTCAGCGGCCTCGATCTCTGCGTGCAGGCGAGCGCGCAGCTCCGGGGACGCCTTGCGATAGATGGCCAACGCGCCCGCGTAGTCTTCCCTAGACTCCAGGGCCGAGGCCTCCTTGGCGAGCGCGGCGAAGGCGGGCTCCGCCTCGAGCTGGCCGGTCGGAGTCTCCGACGGACTCAGCAGGGCCGAGGGGCGTGGCTGGGCTGCCGTCGGGCTCGACTGCGCGGTCGCGGGCGGGGGCAAGGGCTCAATCTCGTCGGGCTCGCTGAGGCCGGCGTAGCCGAGCCCAACGACCAGGACTGCTCCCCCCATCAGGGCAGGCAGCAAGATGGCCGGGCGCCGCTTCGGCGCCTTTCTCGAAGAGGCCGCCAAGGCGTCCGGGTCGAACGCGCGGGTTCGCTCGTCCTCGGCTGGGATCGGGCGAAAGCGGTCCGACTCGCCGAGCGAGGCTGCGGCGAGGTGCTTCGGGTCGAAGCGAGCGGTCCGGGCGTCGATGTCGTGCTCGTCGGCCTCGGGTGCGGCCGCCGCCTGAACTGGAGTCGCCCCCGTTGCACGACGGCGTTTCCCGCTCGCGCGGCCTCGGGAGCCCGTCCCACGGGAGCCCGTCCCCCGAGAGCCCGTCCCCCGGGAGCCCGTTCCCTCGTCTCCTTCGGCGGATCGTCGGGCTCGAGTCGAGCGAGCAGGTCGGTCGGCCCGACCGCTCCCGCGCTTGGCTCGTCGACTCCCACGCGGCGTCCGCCCGCTGGCGCCTGGGCGCTCAGCCCTCGGCACGTCGGGGAGCGCTGGGAGTTCGACGGCGACTCGCTCGCTGGTGTGCTCAGGGGAGTCTCCCCCGCCAAGCAAGCGCTGGACGGTCGTCACTGAGATCAGTCCTTCAGCGACGAGGTAAGGGCCAAGCGCCTCCTCTTGACCGGCTTCTCGGCGTGCTATGAACTCCTTCATAGCCTCAGCGAGGTCGTCGGC
The DNA here is from genome assembly GCA_016765095.1 of Planctomycetota bacterium. Taxonomy (GTDB): domain Bacteria; phylum Planctomycetota; class J058; order J058; family J058; genus NORP233. The sequence continues at coordinate 4,824 of JAESQQ010000738.1, forward strand.
TGGCACGGCTCCTGCGCGCAACAAGTCGAGAAGCCGCCCCTCGGCGACGCTCAACAGCTCGCTCAAGGCTGCCCCTCGTCACGGAGCCGGACGGCGTCGAGGAGCGCGGGCCCGATCCTCACGCGGCAGCGCATCCCCGGGGGGGACTCCGGCGTGAACTCGAAGTCTCCGCTCGGCTGACGGAGCAGATACTTGAAGGCTTCCTCGTCGGTCAGCACTCCGCTCGCAGTCCTCGTCTCGGCGGCGACGACGACCCCTCGCGCGACGTGGACCGTCCCGCGCGTCATGGGCGCCGTGACGCGAAGGGTGCCTGTCTTCTGGTTGAACTCGACCATCTGGAGGAACTCGATCAGCTCGTTCTCCGTGAAGGATCCGAGGAACGAGCTCGAGCGCTTGGCGCTCGAGCGCCAGGTCTGGAGGAGGTCGGCCTCCTCGTCTTGAATCCTGAGCAAGAACTCCACGTTTTGGGGCGTGGCATCGATGCCCGTGATGTCGCCTGTGATCTGCTCCAGCCCGCGCATGGCCTCCTCGGCCGACTGGGGACGGCGAGCCGGGTCGGCGTGGAGGCAGCGCGCGATCAAAGTGACCAGGCTCAGCGGGACTCCCGTCAAGAGATCGAGCTGGGGTCCCATGTTCTGCGCAGCGCGGAGCTCTTGGATCGCTACGGAGTCGAAGGGTGGGCGTCCCGCCAGGCAGTGGTAGAGCGTCGCTCCGAGTCCGTAAATGTCTGCCCGGTGATCGGCCTTCTTCGCGTCGCCGAGCTGCTCGGGGGCCATGTAGCCCAGCGTCCCGAGCGTCTCTCCGTCTGAGGTGATCGAGAGCGCCATGTCGCGAATGTTCTTGCCGAGCCCAAAGTCAATGAGCTTGGCCTCGTGATCAAGTCCGATCATGACGTTGCTCGGCTTGACGTCGCGGTGAATGATCCCGCGCTCGTTTGCGTGCGAGAGGGCGCGAGCTATGTGATAGCCGATTCGGAGCGTGTCCTTGACCGCCAACCGAGTGCCCGTGCGCTCGATCAGCTGCAGGAGGGTCTCCCCCTCGATCAACTCCATCACGATGTAGACCAAGTCGCGCGCCTTGCGGACGTCGTAGATCGAGACGATGTTGCGGTGACGCAGGCGAGCCTGAACTCGCGCCTCTTGCGCGAATCTGCTGATCTTCTTGCGGCTCACGATCGCAGAGAGCGGGAGGGCCTTGATCGCCACGATCTGATCGAGGCTCACCTTGCGGGCCCGATAAATCGGAACCACCCCCGACACAGACAGCTTCTCCTGGACCTCGAATCCTTCCCCCGCGAGGATTCCGATCACGTCGAGCTCCACGATGGAGAACTCAGGGGTCGCGGCCTTCTCCCGGCACTGCGGACACACAAAGCGCATCCCGTCGAGCTGGACGACCTCACCCTCCGCGAAGGTCATCAACGTGATCGAACGGCCGCAGGTCTCGCAGGTGTGAGCCTGGTCGAGGCTGCTCTCCTCGCCGTAGTTGATCGAGACCACGAGCTCGGCGTTCCCGACCGTGATCCTGTCGCCCGGGCGAAGAATTGCGGCCTCAATCCGCTGTCCGTTGACGAACGTTCCGTTCGCCGAGCGGAGGTTCTTGAGCACGATTCCGTAGGAGCAATTCTCAACGGTGCAGTGCCGTCGCGAGACACGAAGGTCGTCAACGGAGAGGTCTGCCTGGAGGGATCGCCCGATCGAGAACGCATCGCCTCGCTCGAGAATGAAGTTCCCGTAAACGGCTCCTGCGAGGGTCACAACGGCCATAACTGCTCCGGCCGACAGCTTAACCCGCTCCATCGTGTTTCTTGACCCAGGGCTGGGGCTTGAGGGCTTGAAACCAACGAGGTCGTCAGCCACGGTGGAGCGTGAACCGGCGAACACGATCGCTGCGGGTGGGCTTGGTCCGGGGCGGGGTCCTCGGGTGCTTGCTGGGCTTGGTCGCTGGACCCTTCGGGTTTGCGCTCGGCGCGACCGCGGCCCCGATCGCGCTCCTCGAAGCCGAGCAGGCCAGGCGCCCCTCCCCCTGGACCCGCGCCCTCTGCCCGCTCCTGCTCTGGTCACTGGCCCTCCTGGGCTGCGTCTTGGCCTATGCCCAGGGCGTCTACGCCAGCGCAGCCTGGGCTCACGGCCCCCTGGGGGGCGTCCGAGCCCTCCTCGTCGAGTTCGAGCGGGCGACTGGCAGCGAAGCCCAGACGATTCGCATCTACCTCCTCTGCGGAGCTCTTGGCTACAGCGGGGCAAGCCTGGCCCGGCTCACGAGCGACGTCCGACCCTTCCTCGCCTTGGGTTGCCTGACTGGGATCGCGGGGACGCTCCTCTCTCCCCTCGCGGACCACGGAACCTGGCTCGACCAACTCGGGGCCAGCCTCCTCCTCGTGCCCTGTCTCGCCGCCGGTGCGCTGCCGCTTTGGTGCGGACTCTGGGTGTTCTATGGGGGCGTAGACCGGTTGGTGGAGGCCTGGGAGTCAGGCCGGCCCAAGCCGAGCGGACCCTCACCGACCCCGGCTTGACCAATCCCCCCTCGGCGAGCGAAAGTGGGCGGCTCGAGACCACTCCCCCCGCGAGGAGCCTGCGTGCAAGACGCGACCATTAACTGCGCCGCCTGCGGCGGAAGCTTCCTGTTCACTGCCTCCGAGCAGGGCTACTACGCGGAGCGTGGTTTTCAGTTTCCCAAGCGCTGTCGTCCGTGTCGGCAGACCCGCCGCCGAAGCCGCCACAGCGGCCCGAGCGGAATCAGTGGCGCCCTGCCCACGGTCCGGCCCTACCAACCTCGGGAGACTCACGAGGCCAACTGCGTCGATTGTGGCGACGACATGCGGCTCCCGTTCCGGCTCCAATCCCCCCCTCGCTGTCCCAAGTGCTTCCTTCAAGAGCACGCCGACTAACCGGGCGCGCACGATCATGAGCGGTCACGTGGATGGTTGTTGCCGAGAGAAGAGCTGGTCGATAGTGACCGCTCCCGATCGTGAGCTCCCGGTCACTAGATCATCAAAGGACGTGCTGGACTCGGGGGTGAGCCCTGCTACGCAGCTAAGACGCGTTTTCGACAGCTTCCTAGTAAAGCGGAGCACGATTCTGAGCGAGGTCGCCGTCCAGGCGAAGGGGAGTCGTGAGACCATCCTCGTAGGCGACCTCTCAGAATCGTGGCCTCCGGTTTAGGAATCCAGTAGGTCGACGGTGCAATCGATTGGGCTCTACCGCGTATTGCGCAAGCTCGGCCATGGTGCGTTTGGTGCCGTGTTCATGGCGCTCGCACCCACCGGGCGTCAAGTCGCGGTCAAGATCCTGACCCGCGACGACCCTCGAGCCCGAGCGCGCTTCGCGCGTGAAGTCGAGACGATTCGCCGCCTGAGTCACCCCGGGATCGTACCGCTCCTCGATCACGGAGACGAGGGCGGGCGACCCTACTTCGTGATGGACTACGTCCAGGGGCAGACCTTCGAGTCCCTCGCCACCGCTCAGCGCAAGCTCTCGCCGAGCCGCGCCGCCGAGCTCGTCGCTGAGCTCGCGCGCGCGATCGGCTACGCCCACGACCAGGGCGTCCTCCACCGCGACTTAAAGCCAGCCAACGTGCTCGTCGACACCACCGGCCGCGTCCGCGTCCTCGACTTCGGCCTCGCCAGCACGCCCGACTCCGAGGAGCGACTCAGCTTGAGCGGCCAATCCCTAGGCACGCTCGCCTACATGGCCCCCGAACAGTCGATCGGCAAGGACGCAGGACCCCCCACCGACGTCTACGGGTTGGGCGCGGTCCTCTACTTCCTCCTCTGTGGCGTGGGGCCCCTCGACCACGTCGACAACATCTACCTCGCCCTCCACCGCGAGACTCCCCCTGCTCCGAGCGCCCACCGCACCGATGTCGCTCCCCTCCTGGACGCGGTCTGCGCCCAAGCCCTCGCAAAGCGGCCCGAGCGCCGGTTCGCGACGGCCCACGAACTCGCAGAACGCCTTGAGACCTTCCTCCAAGGTTCGGACTCGACCCTGCATGGGAGCGGGTTTCGAGCCCCCAGCCGAGCGCCGGGGGATCGCTGCGAGCCTGCTCCTAGTGGTGGGACTCTCGCTGGGCGTCGGCCTGACTGCGCTCGTGTTCGCGAACCGAGAGAGAGAGACCTCAAGCCAGAGCCCAAGCGCCACCCCGGCCCCGTCAGCCCCTGAAGATCCGCTGACCTTGGCCCTAGCGGACGGCAAGCCCCTCGAAGACCTCCGCCCGATCGCGGTCGCCCGCCGCGACGCCGAAACGGCCGGAGCTGCGGGCGACCTGAGGGGCCTTGAGCTCTTCACCGCGGCCCTCCCGGGGGCTCGCCAAGAGGAGCCGGCCCCGCAAGTCGTGGATCGGATCGAAGCCGCCATCGCCAAGGCCAACCACGTCGGCCTCCGCCGCCGGATCGCCCTAGACGGAGCTGAGTTCGCCCTCCGGCGAGGACGCCTGACCGACGCGCTCGCGTTCCTCGATCGGTTCGCTCCCTCCGAGCCAGAGGTCCGGGCCGAGTTCCTGCGCGCCCGAATCGACAGGCTGAGCGAACCGACGTCTCCCGCCGAGACCATGATTCTGAGAGCACGCTCCCTCTCCGACGCTGGGGGCGCGGAGCTCTCGATCGCGCTCCGACTCCTCGAGCGCGTCGAAAAACTCGCCCCCCGGAGGCTCGAACGACACGTCATCCGGTGGCAAATCCTCGAGCAACTCGGGCGCCGCAAGGAAGCCGCCGACGCCCTCCGGGCCGCGTATCTCAAGCACCCCGCAGAGCTGATCCCGCACCTCGTGGGGTTGCTGTTCCGCTCGGCGGCACGTTCCCGAGCCTACCGGCTCCTCGGGATCAACGGGATCCAGAACCTGAGTGCGCGCCAGACTCGGCGCGTGGACGAGCTCCTCGCCCCCCTCTCGCCGCAAGCGCGTCGGGCGCTTGGGGACACGATCCAACGAGCGGCCTGCGGAGCCCCCTGGCCACGACTCAAGCCTGGCTTCGCGGCGGCGCGCCTCGCTGCCCCGAAGGACGAGGCCCTCCGACGAATTCACATCCTCGTCTTGATCGAACGACGCCAAGCCAAGCAAGCCCTCGCGCTGATCGAGGAGTCTCCCGAGCTCGACTCCGTTGAAGACAACATGATTCGCAGCGAGACCCACTATCGACTCAACATGCTCTCTCAATTGTTCCCGTCCCTGCGCCGGTATCAAGCGCTCGGGGGGTGGGTCGAGGACTCAGCCAAGGCACTCCTCGCCATCGGTCAGAAGGCGACGCCTCAGGCGCTGGAGTTCAGCAAACAGGCAATGGAGAAAGCTCCCGACCGCCGCCATGTTCGCTGGGTTCGAACCTTGGTCCTGATCCAGGCAGGCGACTACACGGAGGCGGCCGAAATCGCCCGAGAGACCTTCTCCACCGACGGGTACCTGGCCCTGCACGCGGCCCAGACGCTGGGCGAGTTGACGCTCCGCCGAGCTCGCCAGGCCAAGAATCCAGAGCTGGCCCACAAAGCCATCCTCCATCTCGAGGTCACGCTTGCAGCCGCTCCCAACAACGAGCGCCTCCTCGGGACCCTCCTCTACGGAGCCCTCTTCCCACCGAGCTTAGAGGGGTGGCTGAGAACCGGAGTTCCAGGCTGGCTCTACGACCTCCACGAGCTCGACGCTCCGCGGGGCGTGATCGACCTTCACGCTGGAATGCTGAAGTTGGTCAACAAGGCGCCGCGAAAGATCGTTGATCGCATGTGGGCGAGGCTGGATCGCGAGAAGATCCCCGCCCCCTACCGGGCGCTCTACCTTGAGAGGTTCCCGAGGAAGTAGGGCGGGCTAGCCCAGGCTAGCGGCCAGCGCCTGCGGAGCCATCCTCGCCGGGCTCGGGGGAACTCGGCTCCGCCTCAGCTGGCTCGTCACGGAGGAGCAGGCGCACGACCCGGAAAGGGGCGTGCTGGGAGAGCTCGTCGAGGTCCATTCCGATCACGCGGTGGAGCTCGCTCACACTCGCGTAGAGGTAGCGTTCATCGAAGGAGAGGGCGACGCCGTCCGGCCAAGCGAGGCGCTCTGAGTCGCTGACCAGAACACGAAGCCGCGGTTCGCCGGGGGAGAGGACCGCGAGCGCGTCGTGTTCGATGGCGGTCAAGTAGACGTTCCCAGCCCGATCGACCACGATCCCGTCCGTCGTCGGTTTGGGGCCGTAAACCGTGACGGAGTCGGCGGGGTCTAGGGCTCGATCGCGGAGCGCTGCGGTTGGGACTTGGTAGAGGCGGTCTCCCGAGAGCGGGCCATAAATGAGCTGGGTCCCGTCCCCGCTGATCCCGATCGAGTCGACTCCGATTTGAAGCGCGAGCCCGTAAGCGCGCATGAAACGTCCCTGCACGACGTGGTGAAAGTCCTCGGCCACTACAGAGTCGTGGTCATCGAGCGCCCGCCAGGCTTCACCCGTCGCGATCTCGAAGATCACGAGCCCTGGGCCGAACGTGAAGGGGCCGGGGTCGGCTATGTAGACGTAGCCGCGCTCCGCGTCGACGGCGAGGTCGTTGAGCATCGTGCCCCAGCCGGCGACGTCGCTCGAGAACACGTGCCTCAGCACGAGCTCGCCCGTCGCCAAGTCGAAGGCCGTCAAGCTCGACGGTTCGCTCCCGTAGTCCCCGTGATCGAGGATCCAGAGTCGGTCTTGGCTGTCGACTCGAATGCCCAAGGGCGTGACCCAGTAGGGCTTGTCGTCACGCTCGCGCTGCCAAGCGGCGTTTGGAAAGGGAATCAGCTCTCCGTCCGCCCCAAGCTCGACGACGTGGATCTCTGGGGAGGCCTCTGGGTGAAGGGTCAAGAACACGCGACCCTTGGCGGAGACGGCCAGGTTCCCAGGCGGAACCGACAGCTCGGCGACGACCTCAAGCCTCGAGGCCGAGTAGATCGGAGCGAGCCCGCTCAGGACTCGATTGAAGCGATCGGGGTCTGGAGTCGAGCAGGCACAAAGGAGGAGGGGCAAGACGAGGAGCGTAAAGCGCATGGGGGAGTCTCGCTCGCCTGCCTCGCGAGCGCGAGCGGCGCGTGTTCGTTGAAGGAGCCTCGGCGCCTCCTAAGATAACGATCCACTTTCCCCTCGAGGCCGAACCCCGTGTCCGACTTCTCTCGCGCTGCGCTGCGCACTCCCCACCCAGAGACCCCATGAAGGGCTGGGATCAGCGCCAACGACCACGCGAGCGGGACCTGGAGCTCGAGCCGACACCCGAGGCGGGCGCCGCTGCGTGTCGAGCCGCCCTCCGCGACGGGCACGCGGCTCGCGCGTCCGAGCTGTTTCGAGTCGGTCTCTCTCAGTTCCCCTCCGCCCCCCGAGCTGCTCGAAATGTCCGCAGTCTTGGCCCCGGCGATCCCTGGCCCGCCCCAGTGCTCGTGCTCGTGTGGGCTCGTGGTCGTGCTCGTGAGGGAGGGCGGTTGCGACGAGAGACGATAGGTCTCGCAGCGACAAGCGCCGGGCGGGGGTAAACCCCGCACCCTACAGATCGCACTGGCGAGCTTGACAGTCTCGCAGCGACAAGC
>JAESQQ010000739.1 GCA_016765095.1 Planctomycetota bacterium
CCCTACATTCACCTGGACCGGTGTTTCCGGGTCCAGCCACTAGCCCCGGGCCGGTGTCGCGGTGAGTTCCCACGCGCGCTAGCCGTCGGCCAATCTCTCCGTGAGCGAAGCGCAACGCCAGATCGGCCCTTTCCGGGTCCTCTCGACCCTCCAGACCAGCACCGAGAGCCGAGTGCTGCTCGCCCAGCGCGAAGGCGGCGAGCGCCTGTTCGCGCTCAAGGTCTTCCGCTCAGACCTCGATCCGCACCTCGTCAAGCGCTACGAGCAGGGGGTTCGCCTCGCGGCCAAGATCAGCCACCCCTACGTCGTGCGCCCGCTCGAGGTCGGTCGGACCTCAGAGGGCAGCCTGTTCGTCGCCCTCGAGCACATTCCTGGGGAAGACCTCCGCGCCTGCCTCAACCGGCAGAAAACCTTCCCCTGGAGAGAGGCCGCGAACCTGGTCGCCGACGCGGCCGAAGGCGTCGACGCCGCCCACAGAGCGGGGATCGTCCACCGCGACTTAAACCCCGAGACGGTGATCCTCAACCGCCGGACCCACAGGGCCATGGTCCTCGACTTCGGGTTGGCTCGGGACACGCTCGCGCCCACCGGCCTGACCGACTCGGGCGAGCTGATCGGGGGGCTGGTCTACATGGCTCCCGAGCAGCTCGCCGGCGAAAAGGCCGAGGCTCCTGCCGACGTGTATGCGCTGGGGGCGCTCCTCTACGAGCTGATCTCAGGCGAGCTGCCCTACCTCGGGCGCGACCTCGAAGAGCTCCGCCAAAAGGTCCTTGCCGGAGAGCGCCTCGATCTCCGGAGGCGAGTTCCTGAAGTCCCGCGCGAACTCGGAGAAGTCCTCGACCGGGCTCTCGACATAGACCCTCGCCGCCGGCCAAGCGCGAAGGTGTTCTCCCAAGCCCTCCGTGACCTCGGCAGCGTCGAAACCGCGATCCCGACCGCCGTCCTGCACGCGAGAGCCCGCGGCCTCTCGCCTGCGAAAGTCGGGGCGAGCTTCGGGCTTTGGCTCCTGGTCTTAGGCGGTGTCAGCGTCTGGGCCCTGACCGCCCACAGCGCGCGCCGCGAAGCGGACCGGAGAGCGCAAACCCTTCGCGTCGAGCTCGAGCTGGAGACCGAGCGGAGCGCCAAGGCAGAGCGAGATCGGGCTCGAGCGCTCGAGCGCCTCAACGAAGCTGGGGTCGCGCTCACGCGCTCGCGCGAGCGAACCCGGCGAGCGGAGGACACGATCACTGAAGTCGAGGCCCTCTTGGCTCGTGCTCGAAGGGCCCAAGCGGTGGATCGGACCCAGATCGCCGACTTGAGACTGGCGCTCTCAAGCGCGGCCCGCAGAGCGGCGCCCCCCAGGTCCGCGCCCAAGCGCCGCGGGAAGAGCGCGGGCCTGGAGCGCACTCGATCCGTCCGCGCCCTCCTCGACTGGGTCGCCGACGAGCTCAAAGACGTGCCCGCTGGACTCGAGTTGCGAGCCACGATCTTGCACAACCGCGGCCGCTACGCAGACGCCCTCAAAGCCTTGGACCGCCAGGACCTCCCTGTCTCGCTGCGCGTCCTGCGGGCCCGCACCCTGTACAAGCTGAAGCGAATACCGGAGGCCATTGCGGTGTTCCGTCGGGTCGCCAAGGAGGACCCCGAGTCACCCCATGGCGCCTTCTGCCGCGCGCTCACGACGGGGGACGAGACGTTGAAGCTGCTTCGCGAGGCCGCCCAGCGTGGGCCGAAGCTGGCCTACGTCCGAATCATGCTCTCGAGCACGCTCCTGGGGGCCGGCGCTCAGCGCCGCGAGGAGAAGCCCGTCCGCGAGGCTCTAGAGGTGATCGAGCGGGCGATCGAACTCGAGCCCACCAGCTATCAGGCCCACGAGTCACACGCCAAGGCCCTGATCGTCCTCAGCCGCATGACGCGCGACGACGCTCTCCTGGAGCAGGCCCTGGAGGCCTACTCAACCGCCCACCGGTTCAACCCAATCCCGAGCCTGCGCCTCGACCGGGCCGAGGTCCTTCGCTCACTCCAGCGCCCCGCCGAGGCGCTCTCGGAAGGCCGAGCGGCACTTCAGGAGGCAGACCTGGCCGGCCCGCCCCTGGATCGGGTCCAGCTCCGGCTCCGCTTCGCGAGCCTCGCGATCGGGCTAGGCGCGCGACCTGCGGGGGTTCGCGCGCTCCAAGAAGCGGCCCTGGTCGACGAGAAGCTCCTGCCTCAAGTCCGGACGGTGTTCGAGAGGCTCCCGGCCAAGCTCCGCCAAGAGGTGGTCGAGGGTCTGCCCGCCGGCGTCCGGGCCAACCTGGGCGGATAGCTCTCGGATCGAGCCGTTGCGTTCTGGGCTCCGGCGAGCGAATGAAGAGATCGTGCTCAAGGACGTCGGGAAGGGGCTCCCGCGAGGCTCGCGGCCTCTGATCCTCAAGGCGCTCGAGACCCAGCGTCTCCTTGAGCTGAGCGGGCGGGTCAACCCCTACCAGCTCCTCGAGCGCCCTGCTGCGCCGGGCTCAAAGGCAGATCGCTTCGCGCGTTACCGTCGGGCCGACGGGACGCTCAAGTGGGGCGAGCTGGGTGCGAAGGGAGCCTTTAAGGCCGGCGGCAGCCTAGCCCACTTCGGCCTCGCGCTCTTCCTCAAGGAGCTTGCGCTCGTGGCCGCGACTGGGGACAAGGAGCGCCTCGGAGAGTTCTTTGACGCGCTCCAGGAGAGTGACTTCTACAAGCACTACGGCCTGTTTGCGCTCGGAGCCGCCGGGGGCGAGATCGCCTACGCCCGCTACCTTCAGCGCTTCGTGCGTCCACGCTTCCTGAGCTCGATCCTGCGGACCAACATTGCGCTCGCGACCGGCCTCGCGCTCCCGCAGCTCCTCGACGGCTCCTTCTCGGGCAAGTCCTTCGCGATCTCGCTCGGCTCCCTCGGGCTCTCGGCGACCGCCGTTCGGAGCGGAGTCCGCGGGATCTCCTGGGTCCGCAGCCTGGCCCGAGCCCGCCGTGGGGCGACCCCGCTCGCGGCGGCCACGAGGCTCGCTCGAACCGGGGGCTGGTTCTACACCGTGGCCGAGACCGCAGTCGTGCTGCTCCTCGCCGAGCAGATCGAGCAGCGAGTCAACGCCTGGCGTGACGCCAGCGCGGCCCGCGATGCCCTGGCCGAGGCCTCGGGAGCCTTGCTCCAGGCGCTCCGCGACCCCCAAGCCACCGCGGCCTCGATCGCTAGCGCAGCCGCTGCGCACCACGAAGCCTGGGGGGCATACCGCGCATTCCTCTACCGCCCCCTCCTCGCCGACGACGCGCTTCTCGCCGAGCGCCTCGGCCGGCTGGCCAAGGACGCCAAGCTGGCCGACGACCTCCGCCGAGACCGCGTCGAGAAAGCGAAGCAGCTTCCTGCGGTGCGGGCTCGCCTCAAACGTCAACACGGGACGCTCGAGGCCTACGCCGAGGCCCGTGGCCGCGAGGACGAAGCCGCTCACGCGGCACGAGTTACCGACGTGCTCGGGACCTATGAGCGCGCGCGACGGGCCAAGCTCCAACAGATCTATGCCGGGCCGCGTCGAAAGGAGGGGCTCCTCGACGAAGTCGACCACCTCGACTGGCTCCTCACGAGCGGACGGGCGGGCAGCGAAGGCGACCCTTACTCGACTCGGAGCGACCTCCTCGCCCGCCTCGGCCGGGGCCGCCTCCAAGCGAGCCTCGACGACGCGGTCCGCGGCGCCTCGTCCAATCGACTCCAAGCCTTCGAGGACGAAGCCGCCTTCCTGGGCGCCGCCGCCAAGGCGCTCGACGCTACGGGAAGGGGCGCGCTCGCCGCCCCGCTCCGGGAGCAAGCTGCTCGGGCCCTCGCCGAGCGAGACCACGACCGCCGCTCGGTGATCGCAGCCGACGTGGTCAAGCTCGGGGGCGACGATGGCGGCGCCCTCGAAGCACTCCGCCGCAGCCTGGAGCCCGCGAACCGCTAGACGGGCTGGGGTCTTCGCTCGAGGACCCGCGGGAAGAGCACGTGGTTCTCGAGGTGAATGTGCTCCATGAGCTCGCGCTCGAGCTGAGCCAGGCCCAAGTAGAGCGCACGCCAGGTCCCGCAGGCCTCGGCCGGCGGGTCGTAATCGTGGGCGTGGGCCCGGAGGCGCTCAAGGTTCTCGGCGTGCTCGAGGTGCTCCTGCTCCAAGACTTGGATCGGCACGACAGGTCGGTGGCCGGCGAGGACGTGAGGAAAGAGCACCTGCTCTTCCTTCGCCATGTGGTTGAGCAACTCCTGCTCCACCTCCGCGATCGTGTCCGCCAAGCCCTTGGGGCAAGAGGCCTTCGCGCCGTGCACAGCCTCCACCCGCCGCGCCATGCCGAGCAGTCGACCCAGCTCCTCGCGGTGAGGGGTGTGGAAGTCGTTCAGAATGTGCTCGATCAGCTCGGGGATCGGGGCCTCGTCCCAGCGTCTCGAATCGGGCGCGTCTTCGGCTTGGATCTCGGCGATCAAGTCGTTGACGTCCAAGCCGCGCGTCTCGCAGGCCGCCTCGAGGCTGACCTCCCCGTGGCAGCAGAAGTCGAGCCGGTGGCGGTGAAAGACGCGGGAGGCGCCCGCGCGCTCGACCGCCAAGCTGGCGAGCGTCGCTGTGGGCGCGATCGAAGTCGAGCTCGCCTCGGCCAACTCGGCCTCCGCGCCCGCGAGCATGAGCCCCGCGAGGACTCCGTAGGCCTCCTCCCAAGCCTCAGCGTGGGCTGGGCTCCAGCAGTCCTTGGCGCCCTCGGCGAGGGCCGCGATCAAGCACTCGCCTACCCAGGGATACATTTCGGGCGTGACCTCGTAGGACACATGCACGCGGCCCATGCCCCCCAGGGTCTCGGTGAGCCACTCGCCCTCGTCGAGGTGGTCGAGGACAGCCAAGAGCGTCTCTTGGAGCATTTTCTGCTGCTCTGCGGTCGACTTGCGCCCAAAGAGCGGCTTGACCTGTGGGTAGCGCTCAAAGAGGAGTTCGTAGAACCGGGTGGTCACGAGCCCCTCGCGCTCAACGGCCTCATGAAAGCTCTCGCGGAGCAGTTTTTCGTTTAACGACATGGCGATTCTCCTTCGGGCGGCCCAACAGGTGCAAAGCATACCCATTGAAAGGGGTGCACGAAACACCTATTGTGATTCTCCGAGGAGGTCGCCCGTGCGACTCAAGGTCTCGACGGACTACGCGCTGCGTGTGCTGATTTACTTGGCCGCGAGCGGGGATCGGTATGTCCCCACGAGCGAAATCGCAGACGCGTTCGGGATCTCGGCTGACCACCTCAGCAAGATCTCCAAGAGCATGACTGCGGGAGGCTGGCTCGAGGGGCGCCGCGGAACGGGGGGCGGCGTCCGGCTCACCGTCGACCCAGCCGCGCTGCGGATCGGGGCTGTCGTGGCCGAACTCGAGGCGCCCGAGCTCGTCGAGTGCTTTCAGGAAGCCACCGACGCCTGCACGATCAGCCCGAGCTGCCGGCTCAAGGGGGCCCTCCTAGACGCCCGGGCCGCCTTCCTAGAGGTGCTCGACGCCTACACCCTGGAAGAGCTAGCCAGGGGCAAGGAGCTTCGCCGCCTCCTCTCTCTGGCAGAGCCGCCCCCTGTGCCGGAATAGATCCCTCGATCCATTCCGGCCTCCGGCCGCAAGCCAGCCCAGCCAGCCCCCCCAGTTCCGCCTCAAGCCCAGCGACCCCACCGGTCGAAGAGGGGGTCATGAGCAACTCCCACTGGCCTGATCCGCGCTACCCCCACCCCCTCAGCCACCTCCCGGGCCGCCTCCCGCGACACACGGCCGAGACAGCGCTTGGCTGCGAACTGGGGTCGCTCGAGGCCTTGGTCTGGAAGGAAGTTCGGGCCCAAGCGCTGCGGAACGTGGCGCGCTCCCTCCAACCCCGCAGGCGGCCGGCGACGCTCATGATCGGAGCCGCGGGCTCGCCGCACCGCATGCGGAGGCGACGCCGCGCAGACGTCTAGACGGTCACGCTCAGGAGCCAGAAGTGGACGCCCACGTGGCAGGTCACCTGGAGCAGGAAGACGATCAGCGCCTCGCCCCAACTCCAGTCGAAGAGCCGCACGAAGAGCGACAGCGAGCCAAAGAAGAAGACCAGCAAAGCAAGCAGGGGGGCAGCCCCACCCATGAGCAGCGCCCCGGCCCACAGGGCCGCGCCCAGCTGACCGATCAAGGCGACCTTAAGGCCGCTCTCGGAGAGCGTTCCAACGCTGAGGCCGATCACAGCGGCGCAGACCACGATCACGCCCAGGTCGAGGGCGACGGTGAACAGGCTCCCCAAAATGTACCAAGACACGCCCAGAGGCTCGGGGCCACCCGCCCGAAGGAGAAACCCCACCCCTGAGGCAACGGCGAGCGCGACCCCCAGCACCAGGAGCGAGCGCTCATACTTCGCGACGCCCCGCCCTTGGCGAACCGACCGCCGCGGGCGATCCGCGAGAGCCCGGGCTCCAGCGGGGCGCTTGGTGGGGCCGGTCTTGCGTCGCTTCCCTTTGGATCCTGCCCCTTTGCTCTTGATCGTGTGGAGATTGGCTCGGCCGCAGTCAATGCAAGGGATCGGGCCGCCCGCGAGCAGGACGGAGGCGCGGGTCGTGGTCCCGCAAGCGCAGCGAATCGACAAGTCACTCATCCAGGTCTCCTTTGGGCCGCGGTGGATTCCAGCAGCACGCCAGACCTAGGCGCAAGACAGGCCCCGAGACTAAGTCCTTTCGCAGCAAGCTCATTCATGACCCCACCCCCCATAACTGGGTCGCGCCGTTACCTCCGTTGGGGCCTGCTTCCACGCGGCCAGTCCCCCTGGAAGCAGGGGTTCCACGGTTTGGAACGACCCCCTTCCACACACCGACGCGGTAGCCTTGGCGGGAAGGGGGGCGCGCTGTCCAAAGTCGGCGGAGACTTGACCGGGCTCAAGAAGAGCGAGCGCTCGGCCCTCGAGCGGCTCTATCGCCGCCGGATCGACCCCGACCAGGCGGCCACCCCTGAGCTGATCCGCGAGCTCGCGACGCGAGCCGCAGGCCTCGGTCGACGCCTCGGCCTCCTCCTTGACCGGCGCGGATCGGTGACCCACGTGTTCGTCGGGCAGCGAAAGTCGATCGAGATTCCAGCGCTGGGGCGCCAACGGCGAGGCGCCGGGCGTCTCAAAGGCCTCCGCTGGCTCGTGACCACCCACCGCGAGGACCCAAGCCTGGACGACCTCAACGCCCTGGTCCGCAATCGGTTCGACCTCCTCCTCCGAATCGGAGTCGGCGAGGAAGGCGAGGCGACCTTTCTCCAAGAGGTCCACCTAGCCCCTGCCCAGGAGGACGGGAGCGGCGCCCACGTGGTCGGCCCCCGGACCGCGCCCAACGCTGTCCGTCGCGACCTGACACTTTTCCTGCGTGAGCTCGAGCGAGCCTTCGAGGAGGCCACGCCGCCGGCCCAACGCCTGGACGGGCGAGAGCTGGAGCCGGCGCTGTTGGTCGTGGTCGCGAGCGGGGCCAAGCCCGCCCGCGATCAGGAGGAGAATGAGCTCCGCGAGCTGGCCCAGGGCGCGTCCCTCGACGTGAAGGGGATCCTTCGCCAGCGGCTCGATCGACCCAACCCACACACGCTCCTCGGCAAGGGCAAGGTCTCTGACCTCGCAGCCCTCGCGCTGACGACTAACGCCAAGGTGGTCTGCTTCGGCGTCGAGCTCGCCCCGCGCCAGCAGGTCGCGCTCGAGGATCTCCTCGGCGGGGTCCGGGTGATCGACCGAACTCAGCTGATCCTCGAGTTGTTCGCGCAGCGAGCCCGGACCCACGCGGGCAAGCTCCAAGTCGAAGTCGCTCGCCTCCGCTATCAGCTTCCGCGCCTCCTCGGCCGCGGCGAGGGCATGACCCGAATCGGCGGCGGCAAGGGAGCCGGCTTTGGTCGAACCAAGGGCTCGGGCGAGAAGAAGCTCGAGGTCGACCGTCGCCGAATCCGCGACCGGATCTCTCAAATGGAGCGCGAGCTGACCCGCTTGGGCCGACAGCGCGGACTGAGGCGGCAGCGCCGGGCCAAGAACCGCCTGCCCCACGTGGCGCTGGTCGGCTACACCAACGTCGGCAAGTCAACGCTCTTCAATCGCCTGACCGGAGCCAAGGTCGTCACCAAGGACCAGGTCTTCGCCTCCCTCGACCCGACCCTTCGCCAGCGGCGACTGCCCAAGGGCCGGCGCGTGGTGCTCAGCGACACCGTCGGGTTCATTCGCCGGCTCCCCAAAGATCTCCTCAAGGCCTTCTCGGCGACCCTAGACGAGATCGAGGGCGCCTCGCTCCTGGTCCACGTCGCCGACGCCTCAGACCCCCACACCCTCGGTCACCTCGAGGCAGTGCGCGGACTCCTCAAAGACCTCGGTCGCGGGGAGATCCCCGAGCTGCTCTGCTTCAACAAGGCCGACCTGCTCGAAGACCCCGACGTGTTTCGTCCCCTCGCCAACCGCATGGGTCGAGACCCGCTCTTGATCAGCGCCACCGAGGGGAACCTCGACGCGCTCTTGGAGCGGATCGAAGCGGAGCTCCACGAGCACGCGCCCGAGCTGCCAGACGACGAGCTCACGCGAAGCGAAGGCTGGGTTAGCGAGGACGAGCTGAGCGAGGAGTAGTCCTGCCGTGCGGTAGATTTGGGATCGAATGGCTTCCAGATTTCCGTCACGACCGTGGCTGGCGACCCCCGCACAGCGCTCGCTGCATTGAAGGGAACCCTCAACAACAGTGCGGCCCCCAGCTTCGCGGCCACCCTGAGCGATATCAAGCCGGCCCTACTGCACCTGATAGACAGACGCCCCCGGGGTCACGCCGCTCCGTCACCTTCGCCGGAGAGCCCGTCCGACTGCTGACGGCTGCCGTCAGGACCTCCACAATCCCCCGCGGGTCTCCCGGTTACGCCGCTTAGGACGGCACGTTATCTGCGAGTGGCTCAGCGTGACCTTCCTCACGACCGCCTCTGGAAGCTTCTGGACCGTCGCCACCCCTTCCGCGCTGGCTCTCTTGCTCGTTGGCAGCCTGGCCGCCGGCGGTGTGTCTTCTCGCCTACCTGCTGCGAGACAACACCCCTCCTGGAGAGGCGGGAGTCCTCTTCTTCTTCAGCTGCGTCGGGTCGCCTTACGGCTTCCTCCTGCTCCTCGCAGCGCTCGTGTTCGGGATCGCGGAGCTCGGATTCCTCCGCAGCGTTGACGCTGGCGTCCGCGCCCTCCGGCGCGAATCAGGCGACACGCTCAGCCTCGCTCTGACTCGCTGCTGGATGGTCGTTCACGTCCTCGTGTCCTGCCAAATGACGTGGTCTCTCCGGCCCCTGATCGGCCACCCCGACGAACCCGCAGCGATCTTGGGGGGCCACGGGAACATGTACACCTACTTCTTCCAAAACGTCGGCAACCTCCTCTGGTAACAGACCCTCAGGTCGCGCAACCTCGTCGAACCGTGGCCGAACGCGAGCGCGAGACCGGAGCGAGCGACTGCCTCCTAGAGAAGGACTCGGTTCGCCGTCACCTCGCGCCAGGCCCCTCGGTCATGTTCGAAGCCGCGTCCGCCGCGCTGCCCCTCGCCA
>JAESQQ010000740.1 GCA_016765095.1 Planctomycetota bacterium
CTTCGCCGCTCGCGCCCACCTCCGGCTGGGCGCTCGAGGAGAAGCAATCCTGCCTTCAAGCCGTTCGTCGTCCCGTGCCTCGCCAGGGGCTGGAGCGCCGGGAGCAGAGCTGACCAGACCAGCTTCGTTGGCGGCTCCGGCAACCGGTCGAGCCGGTCGAGCGCCTCGAGGTGGCGACCGCGGCCAAGGAGTCGCTCGATCTCGCCAAAGTCCGGCGTCGCCTCTGGGCTCGAAGTCGGAGCCTCTGCCGCGCCCGGCGAGGGGGAGGCAGGCGGCGGACGGTTCAAGGCCACCACAGCGGACAGGAGGCCGAAGAGCAAGATCGACCCGCCGGCGGGAAGCGCCCAGCGAGGACGACGAGGAGCGAGGCCCAAGCCTCCAGCCTTCGAAGCGCTCGGGCGCCCCCCAGCGAGGAGCAGTTCGAGGTCCTCAGCCAGGGCTGCGGCCGTCGGGTAGCGATCGGCCGGGGCGGGGGCGAGGCACATCAGGCACACCGCGTCGAACTCCGCGCTGAGCTTGGCTCGCAGGCTAGAGGGGGCGTCTGCGCCCACGTTCATGCGAGCCAGGAGCTCGCGAAGCTCGCTCGCCTCGAAGGGCGCGCGCCCCGTGGCCAGAAAGTAGAGCGTGGCCCCCAAGCCATAGACGTCGGTATGGGGGCCCAGCGCGTTCTTGCGGCCGAGCGCCTGCTCGAGAGGCGCGTAGCCCGGCGTGCCCAGGAAGGCCCCGGTCCGAGTCAGCTCCTGCCCCGTAGCTTGGGTGTCCTTCGCGATTCCGAAGTCGACGAGGACCGGTTGCTCGCCGCGCATAAGCACGTTGTCCGGCTTGACGTCGCGGTGCAGGATCTCCTGGCGGTGGACCTCCTCGAGGGCCTTGGCGAGGGCCAAGCAGATCTCGACCGCCCTCCGCTCGGAGAGGGGTCCGCCCTGCCGCACGATCTGCTCGAGCGAGGGACCCTCGACGAGGTCCATCACGAGGTAGGGGCACCCGTTGACGACTCCGGTCGCGTGAATCGAGACGATCCCCGGGTGGGAGAGGTCCGCGAGCACTTCTGCCTCGCGCTCGAACCGAGCCAAGTCTGCCGCGCCGGTCTTCTTGGCGACCTTGATCGCGACGACCTGGCCTCGCGCGTCGAGGCCCCGAAAGACGACCCCCATGCCTCCGCGCGCGATCTCGCCTTGAAGTTTGTAGCCGGGGATCATGCTCCGACGGGCTCCGCCAAGAGCGTCAGGAGCACGATCCGATCGCCTTCGGGCGTGAACTGGACATGAAGCAGATAACCCTCGCGCTGGAATTTATGCCAGCTCAAGCCTTCAGCCGTGCTCGAAGCCAGGGGCTCACCGCAGAGCGCGAGCGCGCCTGCGACGTCGAGGGAGTAAGTCAGGCCTTCGGGCAAGGCCCCAGGATAGGGATCGAAGCCCTCGCGGGCCTCGCCGTAGAGGAAGGCAGCCACGACTCGCCCCTCCTCGGCCGAGACACACACCCCCAGGTCGTGCCAACTCCAGGTCTCGGCGCTTCCGTAGGACTCTCCACGCTCGAGGCCGGCCAGGTCACCCAGGATCTCGAGCCCGGCGGTCGGCTCGCCGAGGAGGTTGACCAGGCGCCCGACGAGGTCTACGGGCAGGGGATCGACTCTGAGTTCGTGCGGCTCGAGCAGGTCCCGCCGAGCAACCCGCCACTGCTCCCAAGCCAACTCGGGATCGAGGTCGTCGTAGCCGCGTTCGTCCGCGAGCGTCTGGGCAGTCTCGACGTTCATGAGCGTCACGACGGCCCGGTCGCGGAGGTCCTCAACCTCGACTCGGGTCAATGACGCCCCCTTGGCTCGCTCCTGATTGAGGAGTCCAACCACCAACGCGGGAATGAAGACGGGAACGAGGTCGTCGCTCATGCGGCCCAGGGTAGTCCCGGCTCTCCCTCCAAGCCTCCTTCAGAATAGATCGATTGCACCAATACAAAAAGATAGCCTCAGGCTGGACTTGCAAAAGGCCCCCTGCACTTGAGAGAGTCCCCTCATGCGTAGCCTCACCTCCCTAGCCCTTGTCTTTGCCCTCGCCGCCACGGCGGGAGCACAGGAAATCAGCGACGAGCGTCCACTCCTCCTCTCCGAGCTCGCAGCCCTCCTGCGCCAGGGCGTGGACCCGGCCGCGCTCAAACTCCTGGGGACCAAGGTCGCAGGCGCGATCTCGGCCGCTCCCGCAAACGGCGCCTCGCCGGTGATCCTCTCGGCGGCTGATAAGGCCAAGCTCGGCGCGATCGTTCAAGGCGCGCTGGCGGGTGACCCCGCCGCCCTCGAGCAGCTCAACACCTTCCCCGGCTGGAACATTCCAGACGTCGGCAAGGGACTGCGCGGCGAATTGTCGCAGCTCCCTCCCGGGACCGCCACCCGGCCCACCCCGACTCGAGTCAGTGAGACGCTCGGGATCCCCGTGGCTGACCAGTCCAAGCCCAAGAACGTGCTCGAGCCTCTCGGCCACGGCGTGTACCGCGGGGATATCTACGACCCCAAGAAGCTCGAGCGCTACCCCGACAGCAACCGGCTGGCGGAGCTCCTCAACCGCCTCTCCCTCAACGGAACCGGCTGGGTGACCCACCAAGGGACGACGGTTCGCAGCGCAGCTGGCCTCCTCGACCTCCTGCGCAAGCAAGAGCACACCGTCGAGGCTTTCGACCGCCGCTCGATCGCCAACTTCTCTGGCCTCTACTTCAAAGCGCCAGGTGAGACGAAGTACCGCGAGGTCGTCGCTCCCGTTTGGCTCGACACCTTGCGCCCGGTGCCCGGCAAGTCCCACACGCTCCTCGTGCCCGCGACCCACTCCGAAATGGTGTTCGCGATCCGTGGCCCTCTCGTCAACGCCGACGTGGCCTTCTACTTGGGGATCGACCACCAAGCGACCTTCCGTCCCACCGCCTGGCTCCGTCCGAGCTGGACTGGGAGCAAGACCCTCCGCAGCTTCAAAGGCAAGGACGCGATCAGCGCCGCCTCCGCCGCGAGCTGGGTCCGCCGCAACCTGACCCGCCTCACGGCCGATCGCCGCCTGATGGAGCTCCGCAGCAAAGCCTACGGTCAGCTCGGCGTCTGCAACGACGCGACGGCCCTCATCGAGGGTCGGATGGGCCTCAAGGCCACCCACTGGCCGCTGATCCGCCTCCCCGAGCTCTATCGCAACGCCGGTCGCCTCACGAGCGTCTCGGACTCCCTCCCCTACGACACCGACCCGGCCGTGGTCCCGAGCCTCAAGCGCGTGATCCACCCGCTGCCCTTCGTCCCAGGCAAGTTCCCGGACTACTTTCCCGACCTCGCGAGCGACATAGACGCTCTCGTCGCCGAAGCCAAGGCTCGCGGCGTGAACCTCGGCATCGTCGGCGCGACCAAGAAGTAAAGAAGCGAGGCCGTCTGTCTCTGCGAGACAGACGCCGGGCGGGGGTAAACCCCGCACCCTACAGATCGCATCCCA
>JAESQQ010000741.1 GCA_016765095.1 Planctomycetota bacterium
GAGCGGCGCGCCGCTGACGGTCGCTCGCCGAGCGAAGCGAGGCAGGGCGGATCGTGATCTTGAGCCGCGCCCGCTTGGGCGGCGAGGGCTCAGGGACGCTGGCGGGTTTCGCGTCCGCTGGGCTCGAGGCCTCGGGCACCGGAGACCCGTCCCCTGGAGGCTCGTCCACGCTCTCGTCTCCTGAGGTCTCGTCAGGGGAGCTCATGACTCTTCCCTGCGGGCGGTCTTGAGATCGTCAGCGCGGGGGCCGAGGGAGTCGGCGAGCTTTTCCTTGAGCGCGGCGCGCCCGTAGTAGATCCGGGACATGACGGTTCCCTTGGGGATCGAGAGCTGCTCGCCGATCTCCGCGTAGCTGAGTCCGTGCACGTCGCGCAGGAGCACGGCAGCCTTCTGGGCAGGGGGAAGCGTCTCGATCGCCTCTTGAACGAGCGCTCGCCGCTCGTTGCGGAGGAGGTTCGCGTCGACGTCGACCGCGCCCGCGTCGGCCGGCTCGAGGTCTTCAGGGAAGGCCTGCTCACGGGCTCGGGTCCGTCGCCGGCGTTGGTAGCGATCGATCGCGACGTTGGTCGCGATTCGGCGCGCCCAGGTCTGGAACGAGCTCCGTCCTTCAAAGCGGTCGAGGTAGCGGTAGGCGCGCAAGAGAGCCTCCTGGGTGGCGTCAAGAGCTTCCTCGGGGTCCTTGAGCACATGGAACGCGGCCCGATACACCGCCTCGCGGTGCATCTGGACCAAGCGCGCGAATGCTTGCCGGTCACCTGATTTGGCTCTTCGGAGGAGCGCTTGCTCCACAGTCACGTTCCCCTTGCTGCCCCTGACCCCGGTGGGTGGGGCCCGATTCGAGCCGAAATCTGAACACAAGGGAAGGACTTAGGGAGGCGATCTGAGAAAGACTCTCGGCGCGGGGCTCCAAGGCGGGCTGAGGAGCCAAGTGAGCCGGCCTGGGCGCTGCTAGGCTCAGGCTGGGTATGGGAAGCATGGATCCTCGCGACGACGCACTGCTGGCGGCGCTCATCCGCCGGGGCTGGCTGGCCCCGGAACGGGCTGAGCAGCTCCGTCGCAGCTTCAAGGGACCCCCCGGAGGGATCGGGGCGGCCTTGGTGCAAGTCGGCGCAGTCAAC
The DNA here is from genome assembly GCA_016765095.1 of Planctomycetota bacterium. Classification (GTDB taxonomy): domain Bacteria; phylum Planctomycetota; class J058; order J058; family J058; genus NORP233. The sequence continues at coordinate 1,119 of JAESQQ010000741.1, forward strand.
GGGGAGCAGCTCAAGACGGCCTTCTACGACCTCAGCCGAGGGAGCGGCCTCGAGCCCTCTTGGGGCGGAACGACGCCTCCTTCGGCCTTCTTTCGGGGGGACTCGCAGCCGAGGCCGCGCCAAAGCTCGGGCGCGTTCAGCAGGGCTCAGACAAACTCGGTGCCAGACAGCGATCCGGGTGGCTCTGCGGGCTCCTCGGGCGGGTCGCGGGCCGGGGCTCGCCTCAGCGGGGCTCCCGAGATCCCGGGGCTCACGATCTTGGCGGAGCTGGGTCGCGGGGGCATGGGCGCGGTCTATCGGGGGCGCGTGGACGAGACGGGGAGGATCGTGGCAATCAAGGTCTTGCTCTCGGTCAGCGAGGCTCGCGTCAAGCGCTTCGAGCGCGAGGCTCAGGCCATGGAGCGGCTCAAGCACGAACACGTGATCGAGCTCGTCGCGACGGGACTCGACGAGCGAGGCCAGCCGTACCTAGCCATGGACTACGTGACCGGCGGGGATCTCTCCGAGCTCCAGGCGAAGGGAATCTCGCTCCAGCAGTCGCTCGAGGTCGTGGCCAAGGTCGCGCGCGCGATCGATTACGCGCACGGGATGGGAATCCTGCACCGTGACCTCAAGCCGGCGAACGTCCTGCTCGACGCCGCGGGAGAGCCGCGCGTGACCGACTTTGGGCTCGCGAAGATCCTCGATCGCGAGACGCAGCTGACGCGCACGAACGCGATCTTGGGCACGCCCTTCTACATGGCGCCCGAGCAAGTTCGCGGCGAGGCCATGAGCGAGCAGACTGACGTCTACGCCCTAGGCGTGCTGCTCTATGAGCTCCTGACCCAAGAATACCCCTGCGGAGGGGGCAACCGAATCGAGCTCTACCAATCGATTCAGCACACCCGGCCGACGCCACCCGAGGAGCTAGCGCCACAGACGCCGAAGGTCGTCAGCGAGCTGATCCTGTGGGCGCTCGAGAAGGACGTCAACGATCGACCGACCTGCGAGGAGTTTGGCGACCTCCTGAGCGACGTCGCCGCAGGGCGCTCACCTCGTGTCTTGCCGCCCTCGCTCCGCAACCCTGGCACCCGGGCCGCGGTCCGACTCGCAGCGACCTTGCTTGGTGTGATCCTGGTCTTGCTTGCGGGCTACGGCGTCGTCGTCCAACAGACCCGCGCCGCAGAGGAGGCCGCGGCGGTCGCTGCGATCGACGCCTTGCGGGAGGCGAATCGCGAGGCTCGGCGAGCTCGCGGCGGTCGGGAGGTCGCGGGTCTGATCGAAGAGGTCAAGGCCCACCGGGTGCTCGCAGAGCTGGCTTCAGAGCTGCCTGCCGCGGCGAGGGAGCAGGGCGCTGAGCTGAGCGCGGCCAGCCACAAGCGGCGACCAGCCGCCCTCCGCGCGCTGATCGAGGCCTTGATCAAGGGCGGGGAGGCAGAGCAGGCCGGACCCTTCGCGCGTGAGCTGAGCCCGCTCCTGCCCGAGGCGGAGGGGCAGCTGCTCCTCGTTGACGTCCTGTCAAGACACTACGCGAGCGCCGCCGAGGCCTACGCTGTGATCACCCGGGTCCGAGTTCGGGGAGCTGTGCCCGCCGAGGCGCGCGTCTTGGCGGAGGCGCTCCTCCGCCTGGCGAGGCCTCGCCAAGCGGCGGAGGTCCTCGCCAAGTCGCCGGCGTTTGCGATCTTGCGGGCCCGCGCTTGGCGCCTCTCGGGAGAGCCTGCGCGGGCAGCGGCCGACCTGCGCGGCGCGAAGGCCGATCCCAAAGATCCGCTCGCGCTGGTGATCGAGCGGGCGCTGGTAGAGGGAGAGCTGGGCCGACCGAAGGAGGCACTGGCGCGGCTGACTCGCGTGCGCGGGGCCAACGATCCCCGCTGGCACGAGGCCCTCGGCGCGCTCGCCGAGCAGCTTGGGCAGCCAGGTTCAGCGCTCATGGCCTACGCCCAGGCCAGCAAGCTAGGGGGGCGCGGGGGCCGCGGGGCGCAGCTCCTGCTTCAGCAGGGATATCGCAAGGAGGCGCTCGCGAGGCTCGGCGCGACGACCCCGGCGGATCGCCTCGACGCCGCCCTCGCGCGCTGGATTGGGGGAGGGCCCGACGAGCCTCTCCGCGCGGTCTTGGAGGAGACGATTCGGGCGGTCGAGGAGTTTGGCGTCAACCCCGGGTTAGCGGCGGCGTCTGCGACGTGGCTCAGCCTGCTCGAGGCGAGCCGAGGACCCGAGGGCTATTCGGCCGCGCTGGCTGCGGTGGAGCGAGCTAGGAAGTGGGCACCCCCAGAGTCACTCCGAGGGGCGAGCGTGAGCCTGGTTCGAGCCTGGATCCTGGCGCGACTCGAGCGGGGAGAGGAGGCCCTCGAGGCGCTTCCGAGCGGGAGCGAAGCGGCGGCGGCCCGTGCGGCGCTCCAGCTCGAGGTGGGCCTCGGAGAGGTCGCGTCCCCCAGCCTGGCGGATCAAGTTCCGCTGGGGGCGGCTTGGCGAGCGCGACGCGCGCTCTTGGTGGCGCAGGAGGGGGGCGCCAAGCCAGCGAGGCTAGCTGCGCTCTCGGTCGAGTTTCGGGAAAGGCTGAGCCTGGGCGGGCCCCGGCGGCCGGGCGCCGAGGCCGCGCCGGTCTCGGTTCCCATAGCGAGCATTCTCAAGCCTGGCGCTCGGCAGCTGCTGGCGGCTCGACTGGTCGTCGAAGCAGGACGTTTGAAGGTCTACCTTCGTCACAAGGACCGTCACGTCGCGACGCGTGCCAAGATCCGGCTCCTTCTGGATCGTGCGTTGGGCCTCGCGCCGCATCACGTCCTGGCTCGGTTGGAGGCGATCAAGCTCGGCGGGAGCGGGATCGGGGACCTGCTCAAAGCCTATCCCTACTTCGACGAGGTGCTCCGGGTGCGGATCCGGCTCGTCGTGGCGCCGATTCGCCACCCCGCGGAGCGCAAGCAAGCCTTGGCTGAGTTGCACGAGGTCTTTGCGGCCTTGGCTCTGAGCCCGAAAGCCACAGTCTTGGACCTCCTCGACTGCTCGCGGGTCGCGCGCCTGGTGGACGACAACCAGCGCGCCTGGGATCTCCTCGCGGGGCCGCTCAAGGATCCTCACCGGACCCGCCGGGTTTATCAGGACGCGCTCAGTCTGGCTCGTGAGCTCGAGCGACCCGAGCTCGAAGCGCTCAAGGCGGCGCTGGAGGAGATCGCTGACTCCTATCGGAACTACAAGGAGCTCTACGCCAAGGCTGACGTGGGGGAGGCCGACGCCCTCGACACGGAGGCGCCGCTATTCCTGAAGCGAATTCACCGCGACTTGCCGCTGGGCCAGCACTACTACAACCTCCTCGCGCAGACCGAGTTTGGGGAGGGGGCCTGGGCGCTTGGGAACCTCACCGGGGGGAGATACCTCGCGGTCACGACTGGGATGCACACCGGAGGCCTCTCCATGTGGCTCTACGCTTTTGGCTGGAGCAAGGAGGCGCCCCAGAACTTGGTGTTCGACCTGGGCGCCGCGGAGGCGGCCAAGGATCGACTCGACCCTGCGCCGCACCTAGGGCGCGCGCTCTACCTCGCCTCACGCGCGACCCTCGCCCGGGAGAACGCTGACCCAGACGACGTGTGGCGCGGCCTGCGCTACGTTCGCCTCGCGCTCGAGCTCAAGCCCGACTGCTACGGCGCGCTCTGTCTGGCCTACTTCCTCACGGTCACGGGCGGGCTCGAAGCGGAGGCGGCCAGCTATCTGCAGCGGGGGTTAGCCCTCGCTCCCAACAACGCGTTCTTGCGGTTCCACGAAGGCCGCGCCGCGGCGCTTCGCGGGGACTGGCAACGGACCCTCGAGCTCTATCGCGACCTGACGCTGGCCACTTCGTCCCGTCGCTTGATCAAGCAGGCTCCCTCCTTCGAGGCGATTCGGGGTCGGAAGGAGTGGGCGGACTTCGTCGCTAAAATGCAGAAGGACCCAGTCAAGAAGCCCGAACTCGAGGACCCCAACGAGGACCGGTAGCTGCCCCTGCTTACTGACCCAGTCTCTGGAGGGCGCCCGAGGCGCCCACGCTCTTGGGGCGGAGAGGAAGTTGGACGACCTCAGCGAAGGCGGCGACGGCCTTTGAGGGATCCTCGCGGGTGATCACGTGGATTGCGTATTTGTCGGTGACCTTCATGTGAGCGGTCGCCCCGTCCTGGCTCATGCGGACTTCGCGGGCCGAGATCACCTCGTAGGTGGCGTCGGCGTCGTCTGGGTCAGCCTCGGCTGCTGCGGCTTCTGCCTTGGCCTCTTGGAGCAGGCTCTGGAGGTGGGTGTAGGCGACGCCCTCGGGGCGGTTGACGCGGAGCACGAAGCCCTTGTCGAGCAGGTTCAGCAGGAGCAGGCGAATCTTGGTCTTCACGCCAGACCAGGGATAGGCTCCCCAAGTCGCTTGTCGCAGTCCTTCGACGAGGTCGTCCTTTGCGAGGCGTCCGCCCATGGCGAGCACGTCCTTGCCGCGGACTTCAATGAACGTGTGGTCGTCGCCCATGGAGGAGTAGATGGCCATTTGAGACGCAGCGTTGAACGCTTCCTTGGCGTCGGTATAGCGGGTGATCACGACTCGAAGCTCATCGAACCCTATGTAGAGGTCCGTTCCATCGTCGGAGGTCTCCTTCTCGATCTCGGCGTCAGCCAGGTTGGCGCTGGCCACGGCCGCGATCGAGGCGACCCAGGCTTGCTCCCGAGCGTCGAGGGCCTGGCCGAGGCAGGCGGGGGAGAGGAGAAGCAGGCCGGAGAGGGCCAGGAGGAGGTGGCGGACGGGTGAGATCACGGGAGTTCCTTGAGCTTTGTTTTCCCTCCCCCTCGCAAAGAGAGCACCAAGGCGTAACTCACGCCAGAGGCAAAAACTGACCACGGGCGGTCAGCGCTCTCCGTGTGCGTTCGTTGCAAGTGGTGGGAAGAACCGGCCATGCGTCTCGCCCGCGGTGGGGGTGCTTAGACTCGGGAAGAGCGGAGCGCGGCCCATGCCGTGGACACGATGAACGAGTACTTCCGCCTCGTTTCGTTCGACGCGGCGGGGGCGTTTGTGGGCGAGGACACGCAGACCCACGACGCGAATGGGAACCGGATCCAAAACGGGAAGCACCGGCTGTTCTTCGACTTGTTTGACCGCTTGGTGCGCGTGGAGCGCGTCAGCGACGGGGTCACGGTCGGGAGGTATGCCTACGACGCGGCGGGGCGGCGGGTCTACAAGGAGTTCACGAGCGTCGATCTCGGAGGTCACGCGTCGCAGTTCGAGGACTAACCCTTGAACACGTCTTCGATCGTGTTTGCGGAGAGGGCCAGCTCCGCCCACTTCTCCAGGTCGCCCTCTTCGGCGGCCTGTATGCGGGCGTCGATCGCCGGAGTGATCGTTCCGAGGCGGGCCAAAATTCGCAAGAGGAGGCGACGCTCGCCCTTCAGCACGCCCTTCAGCACGCCACTCACCTCTCCCTCACGCCGACCCTGCTCTCGACCCTGCTCTCGACCCTGCTTCCGACCTTGCTCTCGGCCCTGCTCCAGCAGTTGTTCTCCAGCGGTCACGGCTACCTCCTCGGCCTTTGGGCCACCGACGCGCCTCAGCTCTTCGCGCAACTCTTCCGGAGATCCGAGGCTCTGCAACAGACTATAGCGGACCAACTGCAGCAAGGATCCGTGTTGTTTGGGGAGGTCGGTCGCCAGCTCCCCGATCAGGTCGGCGCAGTCCTGCCACACTTCAATGCCTCGGTTCGCGTCGTAGGCGTGCCGGAAGAAGATCCAGGTCACGGCCGCGAAGGTCGGGGCATTACGCGCCCGGAGTTCCTCGTCGCTACGTTGGCTCAGGTCGTCGAGCACGAAGCGAAACGAAGGCACGAGGTGCTTGGCGGCAGCGAGGGGAGGTGGGAGGTCTACGAGGTCGTGAAAAGCCTGGGCGGCGTTCCACGGTCGCTCGCCGTGATAGACAACGATCGGCAAGATTGCCGGGAGCTTCTCCGGCCGGGTCTCTTGGTCGTCGAGCCACTGGGACCAGATCCGCACCATGTAGCGCAGGACGCGAAACGCCATCAGCCGATCCACCGTGCTCTGGTGCTCAAACAGGACGTAGATCAGCGTCTCCTCTTCGCCCAGCATGGCTCGGTAGAGCACGTCGCTCGAACGATCGCGGAGCGCCTCCTCTATGAACTCGCCTGGCGCTCGCGTGATCTCGACGCCCTCAAACGCTTGGGCGATCTCGGCGGGGAGGACGGCTCGGCAGAGGGAACGCGCCGCCTCAGGAGTGAGGCTGGCCTTGAAGAGCGCGTCGTGAGGTTGGTGCGTCATGCCCCGAATCCTACGATCGGCGCCGCCGCTGCCAAGGTACCTTCTGAGACGTCCCGCCGGGACGCCACGCCGCTCTTGCAGATTGCTCCGCAACTCCTTCCCCCACCTCGTAGGAGCCCTGAAAGACGAGTGTTTCCGCCTTGTGTCGTTTGACGCGGCGGGGGCCTTCGTGGGCGAGGACACCCAGGCCCACGACGCGAACGGGAACCGGATCAGCAACGGCGAGCACCGGCTGTTCTTCGACTTGTTCGACGACTGCTACCTGCACAAGCTCGCGCCCAACGAGAGGAAGCCCCTTCTAGCGGGGTTGCTTCGCCAAGATCTTCTCGACGAGGGCGTCGTGCTCGGCGAGGAGCCTTTCGAACTCGGCCGCGTTGACCGTTTGAACCGTGCAATCCGCGAACATCACGTTGCGGACCACCTCGCCCTTCCGGCCGGAATGCGGCGTCAAGTCCCAGGCGATCAGCGTCGAGCTGCGAGTGCTGTTGGGATAGGGCGCCTTGAAGCCGTCGTAGGAGGCGCCACCGGGATTCGAGGGGCAACCGAGCGCGGCCCCGTCCAGGTCCAGGTAGCCCTCTTTCCTGAGGATCGCGAGAGTCGCGTTCATGTCTCCATTGGCATAGGGATAGGCTCGGGTGTTGTCGGCATACTGAATCCCGGCCAACCCGATCTGACGGAGATTGTTGGCGCACTTTGCCCGGTTGGCGCCCTCCTTGGCCTTCGTGAGCGCTGGCACCATGAGGGTTGCGCAGCAGCCGCCGCCAACTACGGCCACTCCGATCACGACGCCGAGCACGATCAGGAGGATGTTGGGGCCCTTGCTCGGGGCCTGCTGGTCGTCGTCGTAGTCGTCGTCGTAGTCGTCGTCGTAGCCCATGGGACCTCCAGGAGGGTCGGAGGATACGTGGGATCGCTCCTCAAGGAGGTGGGGAGCAACAAGGGCCAGGTCGACGACAGGCTACTTGCTCTGAAACACCCACCCCTGACCCACCTTGCGGAACCTGAGGGGGACGCGGAACACGGGCGCGCTGACGAGCGCCAGGTCACCTTCGACCTTGACCCGGATGCTCGGGCGCAACTTCTCGAGGCCAGCGGCGTCCAGTCGTTTGGGACGCTGGCTCATGTTCGCCTTGAAAGCGCGCGCGAAGTCTGCGACGGACATAGCTTTGACCGAGGGCGTGGTGACCCCGAGCTCTGCGTGGAAGGCCTTCCAGTCCATGATCCGATCGAGCTGGGAGGGATCCGTCGCGCCACCCATGACGCCTATGTAGATCAACGCGGCGTCAACGGGATCCGAGACCGGGCCCGTAGCGGCGGGTTCGTCCTCGATCCTGAGGCGGGGGTCGCGCTCTAGGGCGCGCTTCATGGAGGCCACGGCCCTCGTCATGTCACCCGCCTCCTGGTGAACCAACGACCGGCGCATGTCGAGGTAGGGGTCACCCACCAACTTGTCGAGGCGATCGATCGCGGCCAGGGTCGCGGCGACGTCGTCGCGACCCGCGCGCAGCTCGACTTCGGCGACGAACGCCCCCAGCGACTTGGGGTGTGCGTCGATTACGGCCTTCAGCGCGGCCTCGTGCGCCGCATGGTCGTAGGGTTCAACTTGGGCCAGAGAGTTGGCGCGGAGGAACATCAAGTCCTCCATCGTCCGCTCCTTGGCGGTGAGGTTCTTCCAGTCAGCGAGGACCTCCTTGAACTTGCGCTCACGAAACTGGTCCACGACGCGGAAGAAGGCCTTGCTCATGCCGCCGCCGCCCACCAGGGCTTGATACTGCCGGCGGAGCTGGCCGCTCAGGCGTGCCCCCGTGATCGCGGCGTCGACCACGCGCAACTCACCTCCCTTCTCCTCCAAGAAGAGCTCCACGTAGCTCAAGGCGAGGTTGCGGCGGTGGACACGTCGGAAAAGGAGGCGCGGGGGGCTGTCTTTGGGGAAGCCCACGAGGTGAAAGCTGCTGTCGGTGCGCAGCAAGACCTGCGAGAGGTCCGCTCCCTGGAGGGAGCGGTCGAAGGTGGCCGACTGCTCCTTCGTGCCCTTCACTCCACGCTTACCCCGCTCCCGGAGCGCCGTCATGTCGACGACTGCGCGCAGCTTGGCGTGTCCCTTCTTGGCGGCGATCGCCCCCTCGAGCTCCTTGGCGAAGGCGAGAGCCTTCGCCTTGGTGACCTCACCGTGGGCGGCCGTCGCGCTCAGCCCGATCGTGACGAGCGCAAGAGAGAGTGTGGGGAAGGGAGTGGGCATCTGAAACCTCCAAGGGCGACTCCGGCGAGTTCAGCTAGCGTCCCCGATTGATCTTTACGTTGGCGGTTCCCCGGCAACTCTTTTCTAATCGTATGGCGACTAGGAGCCACCCGTGAACACTCGCCCTTTGCCAACGATCTGCCTGTCCCTCCTCCTTTGCGCCCCGGCCCTCGCTGGCCAGAGGCCCACAGGGAAGGGAAGCGTCGACGAGGACGCGAAGTGGACGGTCTACACCCCGCCTGGCATGACCAAGAAAAAGCGCCCGGTCCTGGTCTGCTTCGATCCCGCCGCCAACTCCAAGCGAATGCTCGAGACTTGGGGCCCGGTAGCGGACGAGCTGAAGTGGTTCCTGCTGGTCAGCAAGACCTCCAAGAACGGTGGGGACATGGGCGCCGTCGCTCGGAGCTTGAGCAAGGACTTCAAGGCGCTCAAGAAGAAGCACGCCTTCGACGCCAAGCGCGTCGCTGCCACCGGCTACTCGGGCGGCGGCATGACCAGCCACTACCTCGCGATGGTTCTCCCGAAGGAGATCCGGGCTGTGATCCCCAACACGGGCATGATCCACCCCCAGTTCCGCAACCCGGGCAGCTACCCCAAACGCAAGATCGTGGCCTTCCTCGCCAGCCCCACGGACCGCCGCTACGGCGAAATGAAGAAGGACAAGGCGCTCCTCGAGTCGCTCAAGTGGAAGGTCAAGTGGGTCGAGTTCAAGGGCGGCCACGTGATCGCGACCCACGAGGCTTGCTTGGAGGCGGCCAACTTCGTCGAAGCGAGCTGGAGGAAGAAGAAGTAGCTCTCGATTCGCTACTTCGCCGCGAGCGTCGCCTCGATCGCGGCCACGACTTCTTTCTTTCCGAAGTTATGTCCCGGGACGACATTGGCTAGGGTCCCGTCCGGCTTGCGCCCGACGAGGCCGTGGTTGCCCTCCTTCTGGACATCCCTCTGCCAGTTCGCCTGGATCTCCTTGAAGGGACCCTCGACGATGTTCATTTCGACTCGATCAGCGTAGGTAGGTGTCAGCTCGCGAACTGCGACTGAGATCTTGGCGCAGTTGGGTCAGCCCTTGAACGCGAAGTAGGTCACCTGTGGCTTCTTGGCCACTGGATCCGCGGTCTCGGTCGTCTTGGCCTCGACGGTCTTGGCGACGCTCTTGGCCGGAGCGGGCGAACTGGGCGCGCTCGAGATCTTGCTGACCTGCGGGCAGCCTACGAGCAGGAGCGCACTGAACAGCAGAAGCGGGATGAAGGGGCGCATGGACTCTCCTCGGTCAGGGGAGAGCATACGCTCGCCAGGTCGCCGGAGGTGGGGTGCAAGCCAAGGGCGGGTTCACTTTCGTCGGAGGGTCAGGCCTCTCCCGACTGTCAGGCTCGTCGAAGGCCTCAGTCCACGGGCGGAGGCTGAAGCTCGAGGACTTCGAAGCCCTCGATCTTCGCGCTCGTCCGGCCCATGAGCTCAAGGCCGAAGTAGGCCTGCCGCATCGTCGCTCCCCGCGAGCCGATCTCGCTGCGGAGGCGCACGCCGTCCACGAAGAGCGTCATCGCCTTGGCGGCGAAGTGGTAATAGAGCGTGACCTCGCGGAACCGATCGGGATCGGGGTCGACGGGGGCAGGGAGGCGCCAAGTCGTCGGTCTCCCCCGACCCAGGCTGGACGGACCGACCGACAACTTGAGCCCGGGGCCGTCGCTCGCTGCGTAGCGGAATCGGAGCCGGCCATAGCGGGCCAGGCGTGCGGTCCAGAGCGTCCCGCCTCCCTTGCCGATCAGGCGGGGGCCGACCGCGGTCCAGCCGTCGCTGGCTAGGAATCCAGTCATGCGATCCGGGCGATTGCGGAGCGTGGCCTGTCCGCGCGCGACACCCAACGGGCTGTGGCTGTCCTCGAATTCACGACGTGAGAGCTCCCGCGCGAGGAGCGCGCTGCGCAGCTCGGGGGAGAGGGCCGTGTTCTCCTCCTTCCGCCACTCGAAGTCGAACTCCAAGATGGTCAGGTCGCTCATCGCCTCGGCCCCGAAGTAGATCGTCTTAGGGAGGCGCTCGAAGAGCTTGGTCGGGGCAGTGAGCTTGCTTGAAGGCTGTCGGAAGAAGAACTCGCGCTGGGAGTCGTCGTCGGCTCGATCGAAGAGGAGGTGCTTGGTCTTAGTCAGCTTGCGCCGCCGCGTGTCCGCGATCCCCTTGAGCGCCTTGCCCTTGAACAGGATCTTCCAGCCCGCGTCTGGGTCGAGCTCTTGCCGCATACCCGAGAGCCAAAACGAGATCGGGGTCTTGGCGCGCGCCTGGAACGCGAGGTGCCCCTCGTGAGCCACGAGGTCGAAGAGCTGCAAACTGACTCGCGCGTTTTCGATTCGGAGGGCTCCGCTCTTGCGCTCCGCCCGGAAGGGACGGTCGACGTTCTTGGTGTCTAGGGGCGTGACCTCGAAGTCCTGAACGAGCTCGATCTTTCGGAACTTCCACGCGAGCTGGCGGCCTGCCTTGGCTCGAGAGTTCGCTGCGAGGAGGCTCGACAGGGGTCGATACTCGACCATCGCCGTCTGCCAGGCATCGCGCCGCTCTTGATAAGCGCGGCTCCGACCGTAGTCGCGCAAGTAGCGGCTCAGCTCTTGGCGGTGAATCTTGGCGTTGCGACGTTTGCGCTCGAGCTCGCGCCAGGCCTCACCAGCGGCGTCCTCGTAGGCCAGCCAGGCCTTGGGGCGATCCTTGCCGAGCCACACGATCAAGTCACGGCGCCGCTCAACGGCGTTGCGGGCACTTCGGCTCTCGACGTCGGTCGTCTCCAAGGCGAGCTTGAGGTCCTTGTCGAGCTCGGTCTCGCCCAAGCGGCGGTAGAGGCCGATCACCGCGAGCGCATAGTGGGCGCTGGCGTTGTCGCTGCCTTTCTTGCCGAGCATGATCCTGCGAAGGTCGCGCATGGACAATTCGCATGGGTCGAGTTCGAGGAAGCGCCCCTTGCCGTTGTCGATCCGGAGGAAGTTACCGTCTAGGGTCTCGACACCCTTGACGTCGTAGCGCTCACCGCTGCCGTAGAGCCGAATTCCGGTCAAGGCCCTGGGCAGCTCCTCGATCCGGCGTGCGACCAAGTTGCGGAGGTTGACCAAGGTCTTGCGGTCGTGCTCGAGCTCTTCGAGGAGTCGAGTGTGGATCGTGATCTCGCGATCGGACTTCAACTCCTCGAGGTTGCTCTTGGCGAGCTCGAGGTCTCCGCTCGCCATAGGCAAGAACACTCTCGCGTCGAGGCGTCGGATGAAGTCCTGGACCTTCTCGGGCGACATCGAATCTTGGAGCGCGAGCGCGCCGCTGCCAGACTTTTCTTGAGGAGGTTGGAGCGCGACTCGAGCCAGATCGACGGGCGTTCGTGTGCGTCGGCTCGGCTCGGGGGTCGGTGTCGCGACCGCGACGACGTCGGGGGTCTTGCTCGGCCTCGGATCTTCGGTCTTGCGAGTTGGCGTCCTGCTTGGACGGGGGCGCGTCGTCTTGGAGGGGGTCTTGCGGGGTGTCTTGCTCGCCCTGGGTGTCTTGCGAGTCTTGCCGGTCTTGCCCGTCTTGCGAGGCGTCTTACGGGTCTTGCCCGTCTTGCGGTCGTCGTCGTCGTCGTCGTCCCCGCCGTTGACCGCGACCTTGGGATCGTCCTTGCTCATGCTGACCACGACCCCGACTAGGACCAACGTGAACACGAGCGTCGTCACGGCGACCGCAGTCGCGACTACGCGATTTCGCACCAGCCAACGGCGAGCCTCTCCCTTGGCGCCGCTCAGGCCCGAGGCTCCTGTGACCCCCAGTCCCTTGCGGTGCTTGAGGAGGTCTGCGTAGAAGGCGCCAGCGTCTGGGTAGCGGTGGGCAGGGTCCTTCTCGAGAGCGCGCACGACCATGGCGTCTATGTCGGGGTGAAGGTGAGGCTTGAGGCGGGTTGGCCGCGGGGGCTCGGTCGTGAGGATCTTGTTGCCGACCTCCGCTGCGGTCTCGCCGAGGAAGGGCCGGACTCCGGTCGTGATCTCGTAGAGGATCACGCCGAGGGAGAACACGTCCGCCCGGGCGTCTATGTGCTTCGCGCTCTTGAGCTGTTCGGGCGCCATGTAGTAGGGCGTGCCGAGTGCAGACCCGGTCCGCGTCATTCCGACGCCTTGGTCGAGGATCTTGGCGAGCCCGAAGTCGAGGACCTTCCCTCGGTTGTCGCGCGCGTCAACCAGCACGTTCTGCGGCTTGAGGTCGCGGTGAATCACGTTTCGCTCGTGGGCGTGAGCCATTGCAGCGCAAATGTCCTCGAACACTCTCAGCTTCTCGGCGTCCTCGAGGCCGTGCGTTTCGAGTAGCTTCTCGAAGTCGTGCCCCTTGACGTAGTCCATCGTGTACCAGTCGAAGGGACCGTGACGACCGTAGTCGTAGACCTTCACGATGCACTCGTGCTCGAGGCGCCGCATCGCCTCGACCTCGCGTCGGAATCGTTGGCGACGGCGGTCGGCCCCGATCCCCGCTGCGCCTAGGAGGACTTTGAGGGCGAGGACTTCGCCACCTTCCTTTTGCGCCGAGTAGATCACGCCCATTCCGCCGCGCCCGATCGCGGCCAGGATCTTGTATCCACCCAACACGTCGCCCACCTCGGGGGGCGGGGCTTCCACTTCCTCCTCTTCGGAGCTCATGAACATGTTGTCTAGGGGAGCCTCGACCTGGCCCACGCTGTCCGAGCTGTAGTGACTCGGGCGGCTTCCGTCGCTTCCGCTGCTGCCCGCGCTGCCGGCGCTGCCCGCGCTGCCGTAGCTTCCCCGGCTGTCGACGGTCGCTGCGACTTCGTCGGGGCTGAGCGTATCGAAGGTCATTCCCATCGAATCGGGGGCGGGGATCCTCGAGGAACCCGGCGTGGTCGTTGGGGGAGGGGCGAAGGAGAGGTCGTCTGGGAACTTCAGCTCGTCGTCGTCGGGGAGGAGGAGCTCGTCGTCGGGGGGGGGTCGGCTGCCGCTGCTGGGGAGGATCTCCGCGTATTCCATCGTCCGCATCATGGGATCGGAGCTTCCGCTGCCGATCTCTGCCTGCGGCTCGGGGAGGATCTCTGCGTATTCCATCGTCCGCAGCATGGGATCGCCGCCAGCGGCGGGATCGAGCATGGTCGGGAAGGGGCTCGTTCGCTTGTCA
>JAESQQ010000071.1 GCA_016765095.1 Planctomycetota bacterium
CTCTTGTTGCTTCGCGAGACGCTTCGCGTCTTGCTGAGCCTGCTGCTTGCCCTGCTCGCCTTGCTTGCCCTGCTCGCCTTGCTTGCCCTGTTCGCCTTGCTTGCCCTGCTCGCCTTGCTTGCCTTGCTCGCCTTGCTTGCCCTGCTCGCCCTGCTCGCCTTGCAGGCGTTCACGGAGACCTTCCGCGCCCCGTCCGAGTTGATCCTGCTTGCGGATCAGCTCGTCAAGCGCTTCGCCTGCCTTCTCGAGAGACGCGAGGCCTGCGCTCCCTTTGGCGCTTTCCTTGGCCTCTTGCTGCTTCTTTTCGATTTTGGCGAGCTGCTTGGCTGCCTCGCTGACGCGCTCGGCGAAGGCCTTTTGGCCCTTGGCGTCGACCCTGCCCTTGCGAAGCTCGCTCTGCTTCTCCTTGAGGGCCTTGATCTTGTCCTGCGCCTGTTTGACCGACTCCAGCTGTTGGGCCTGCTTCTCGCCGCGCTTGGTCTCCTCCTTGAGGTCGCGCTGTTCGTCTTCGAGACCCTTGACCTGCTTGATCGTCTCCTTGAGGTTCTTGATCTTGGCGTCGAGGTTCTCGACGCCGCGCTTGCGCGCCTGGTCGAGGATTCCGAGCAGCTCGATCAGGTCCTTGCGGACCTCGTCTGCCTTTTGACGCGCCGGAATCAGGTTCTCACCCTCGAAGTCGGTGATGATCTGGCGCATGTCCTCCTTGATCAAGCGCTGGCGAATTGCCTGATAGGCGGCCTCCAGCTTCGCCGCTTGCTCTGGCTGGCGAGTCTTGAGCTTCTCGCTCAGCTGCGCCATTTTCTCGTCGAGGCGTTCGAGGGCCCCGAGGAGATTGCGCTGCTCCTCGGCAAGTTGCTCGGCCTTGGGGGCCGGCTTCTTGACGGCCTTCGCGTCCTGGGCAGCCGCGAAGGGAGTCGCGAGCCCGAGGGCAGCACCCGCCAGCGTTGCGCTCCACAAGAAGCGCGTCCCCAAGCTCAGTCCGTTGCTATTCATAGCTGCCTCCTCTATCGGTTTCGCTCAGCGGCCGCGCGATCCGCGCCGTCGATCACTTGCTCCTCGCCCTTGAGCAAGTCGCGAAGTTCTTGAATGACTTCCGTGAAGTCGCCCCACTTGTCGATCCGCGTCGCTAGGCGACGAAGGTCGTCGGCCAAGCTCTGCTGGAGATCGGGGACCTGCCGCAGCGCGGCCTTTGTCTTTGCGTCGAGACTCTCCGCCTTGCGAGCGTCGGCGAGCTTGCGCTCGATCTGAGGCGAGCGCTCCTCGGCGAGCTTGGAGACTCCCTTGCTGAGATCCCGCAGCATGCTCATGGCGCCCTTTTCGGTCAGCCGGTTGGCCTTGCGATCCTTGGCGAGGCTCTTCAGCGCTTTGCCCACGTCGCGGAGTCGAGTCGTGACGCGGCGCTGTTCATACTCCAGCCGCTTGACTCGCCGCTTGTCGTCTTCGCTAAGCACCGACTTCGGACCCAGCTCCCGGGAGAAGCTCTGAGAGCCCTTGCGGGCTTCCTCTTGATCGCGCACAGCCGAGACCAGCCGCTCCTTGAGCGCCGCGAGGCGGTCTTGGAACATTCGCTCGAGGTCTTCGGGGGCCCCGATCCGCAACACGTAGCGACGCGAACTCCCCGGGGGACGGTTCGCCTCGGTGTTGAAGTCGAAGGCGACCGCCATGTACTCGATTCGGTCGCCTGGGGCGACGCGATAGTCCGCCAAGGAGATTCCGTAGGGCAGCTTGGCCTCTCGATCGACGTCGTCGGGAAGCTCGAGTGTGATCTTCTTCCAGGGCTCTTGGTTTGCGCCCCGGACCACCCGCAGTCGCAGCTCGACGTGCTTGAGTCCGTAGTCGTCGCGAGCGTTGACCATGAGGTCGACCTTGGCCTGAGGCGTCACTTGGCGCTCTCCACCCGGGATCGGAATCGAAATGACTGGGCGCTTGTCCGGAACGACCGCGATCGAGAACCGAACTGGCTGGCTTCCCGTCTGCTGTCCCTCCTCCGAGAGGAGGTCGAACTGGAACTTGGTGTCCTGGCGAGCGACGAATCGCCCCAAGAGGACTCGACGCCCGTCGGCGGAGCTCGTGACGCCAAACCGAGCCAGCGTCCCGCTCAGTTCAGACCACGCTCCGTCCGGGGCGTCTCCTTCGGGTCCGGCCGAGATCAAGTCCGCCGCCTGGACGTCGCCGAGGTAGACCGGAGCCGTCCCCAGCTTCATGGGGCGGGTCGCGCCGGGCGTCGAACGTCCCGCTCCCGCGGCCGAGGTCTCGATCAGCAGGTCAGCCCTTCGCAGCGGCTTGTTCGCGACCGCCACGTAGCTGATGAGGGTCCCGCTGGGCACCTCGAGGCGAGTCACGCCGAGGGCCTCGGGGGCACGCCCGACGTAGGCGGGGTAGCGGAGCACGAACTCGTAGCGCTCGATCCGAGGGCGCTGAACGACTTCGATCGCGTAGACCACGGATTTGACTCCATGGCCTGGCGCCACGACTCGGAACTTGAAGGGGGCCGTCACGTTCTGATAGAGCCTCGCGAACCCGAACCCGTCGCTCGTCTTGTGCAGCTCCCGGATTTCGATCTTGCCGTTGGCGAGCTCGGTCACGACGGTCAACTCGTCGAGGAGGCTGACGCCCTTGGTGATCTTGACGCGGAGATTGAAGTCCTCGCCCTTGGCGATTCTCGTGACCGGGGCGAGTTCTTCCTCGGTGACCAGCCGAGCGACCTCGTCGAACTTCACGACTTGAAAGCCTATGAGCTTGGGATACCCCAGCGGTTGCCCTTCGATGAGCCGCTGCGAGAAGATCTTGGCGTAGGACGCCACGTCTTCGTTCGAGAGGAGCGCGGCGCAGCTGCCCGTGAACCCGACCAGGAGGACCCAAAGCGGGAGCAAGGCGCCGAGGCGCACCACGCGGCCAAGGTCGAGCGCCGCGACCCGATCCGCAGCCTGGTTTACCGTCTGCTCGACGAGCTCGACGCTGGTGAAGTGATCGGCATCTCGGAGCAGCTGGACTGAGCTGATCAGCCCCCCCTCGAACTCGGGGAACTCGGCTTCGAGCAGGAGCGCGATCGTGTCCTCGTCCAGTCGTCGCCGGAAGGGCTTGATCACGAGATAGAACGTGATCCCGACCGCGAGCATCGTCACGAAGAGCGCGAAGAGCTGAACCACCGCGAGGGGTGGCTCGAGGATCACGTCGAGCAGGAACACCCCGACCAGCGAGATCGAGAGCACGAGCAGAGACCTGGCCAGCCCGATCCCGAGGTCGATCAGGCGAAGCTTAGTCTTCGTCTGGCCGAGCCGTGAGGCGATCGCGGTCGGCAGCGGCCGCGAGTGAGGGCTTGCTGTCCTGTTGGGACGGGTTTGAGTGGCGGTTGGCACGGTCTAGCGCTCGAAGATCGGGAGGTAGCGATAGGGAATCTGAAGAATGATCGTGGCCATCGAGGTCGCGTAAACCGACCCGACATAGTCTTCCCAACGACCGTCGGGCCACTGGCCGCCGACGAGCTCGTCGCGAATGTAGGGATACCAGCGCGACCAGTAGGGTCGGGCGCCGCCGTCGCCTGCCTGGAAGAAGGCCTGAATCGCGTAGTAGTGTCCGTAGAAGTAGTCGAAGCTGTGCTTCATCTTGATCCGCGAGGGGCGATTGCGGCGGTTGAACAGGTATTCGAGCCCGCCTTTGATCTCTCGCCCGTTGTAGATCCCAGCGCCGTAGAGGGCGGTCACGCCCGCCGCCGTGAGCGCAAAGCTGGTCCGCGAGGGACGATAGCGCGAGTGCTCGTAGGTCTGATACCAGAAGCCGTTCCGGTCGCGGAAGTTCCCCTGGCTGGGGTCGACGTAGCTTCGGCGGATGTACTCGATCGCGTGGTCGATCGTGCCTGAGGGCACGCGAATCCCGACGTTGCGGGCGGCGCGCAGGGCCTGAACCTGGCACACGGTGATCGAGATATCTGAGTCCTCGGCGCCTGGCATGTAGCGCCAACCACCCTGCTCGTTTTGGGCGTCGACGATCAGATCGATCGCGTGCCTGAGCCCGCGCCGAACCTTCGGCGAGGGGGCCATCCCGTAGACCTCGCCTAGGAAGAGCGTCGCGAACGCATGCGAATACATGCGCGAACCCCCGTTCTTGACCATTCCGTTCTGAGTGACCTTCGAGAGCACGAAGTTGACGCAGCCTTGGACGTTCTTCCCGTAGGGCCCGCGTCCCGGCGTCGAGCCGTTGCTGAGGAAGGCCATGCCGACCAGGCCCGTGACCCCAACGTGCTCGCCCTTGTCGCCAACGTAGCGGTCGTTGACCTTGCGCCCGATCCCGTCTATGTAGGCGCCGCTCTTCTGCTGGCGACCCGGTTGGGCGAGATAGTCGAGGCCGCGGCGGATCGCGAGCTTGGTCTGGGCCGTGATCTTGACCCGGTTCCGGCGGACGTTTCGCTTGCCGTCGCTCTCCGAGCGACCCTGAGCGTAGGCGGCGCCACCCGTTTCGACCGCGCTGCCCGTTCCGAGGACCAAAGCCACCGCAACAGCAGAGACCGTCGCAACGCGCGAGAGAGAGGCCCGTGAGCCAGAGGAGGCCCGTGTGCCAGAGGAGGCCTGTGTGCCAGAGGAGGCCTGTGTGAGAGAGGAGGGGCGCAGTCTGACTTGCCGGAGGCTCACTTGAAGTCCTTCCCAGGCGACTGCGCGCCAAGGCGGTGAACTGCGACGGATCCGCCTCCGACGACCACGAGCGCGCGGCCGCAGGGGAGGAGGTTCCCGCCAATGGAGAGTCGGGCTTGACCGACGAGGTGTCCGCGGTCGAGGTCGAACATGGCCACGCTTCCGTCGTCGAGGGGAATGCAGGCCCGGCCGCCGAGGAGGCAGCCTCGTCCAGCGACCTGGCGTGTCCCGACCGCGGAGCGCCACTTGAGGAGGCCGCTTTGGACGTCGACGCAGCGCACGTCGCCGCCTCCCGCCAGCACGACTCGCCCGCGATCCGCGCCGATCAAGTAGCGCATGTCGGACTCGGTTCCGCTCCCGCCGAGTCGTTGACTAGCGCGCCAGAGCCGCTTTCCAGTCTCCCGGTTGAACCCGAAGAAGGCCCAACTGTCGAGGGGAGCGGCGATCACCACGCCGGACTCGACGATCGGCGCGTTGTTCTCCCAGCGAATGTCACGGTGATCTGGGAAGTAGCCCTTCGCCGCTCGAACCTGAATCGTGTCGTATTCGGTCAGCCAGAGCAGGCGCCCTGTGTCGGCGTCGAGTGCGGCCACGCAGCCGATTTGGCTCACGACGTAGAGCACACCGTCCACGAGAGCCAGCGGCGTGCAGAGCGGCTCGGCGGCTTGCTCGCCGAACATGGTCTGCTCGACTTGGCCGCTCGCGATCAGCGCTCCCCAAAGGGGCTTGCCCGTCTGAAGGTCGAAGCAGGCCACGTTTGAGTTGACGTAGCCTTCGATCGACCAAGCCGTGGAGTAGACGCGCCCCTCGTGAGCTGTCGGGGTCGAGGGAAAGCTCCAGGCCTCGAAGGGAGTCCCCTTCAGCGACTTGGCGTGGTCCCAGCGCCAGCGCCAGGCCTCGAGGTCGAACGCGCACAGCTTGCGACGTGGGATCTTGACCTTGATCGGGATCCCGCGGAACGATTGGTCGCGCTGAACCTGCTCGACGAGTGGAGCGACCAGCGTTGCCTGGCCGACGCAGGCTCCGTATTGAACCTTGTCGTTGTCGTCGTCGGGGTAGATCGGTCGATTGGCCGGGCGGCGCATGCGACGCCGAGGGCGCCCCGTCTCGAGGTCCAAGGTGTGGAGTTGATCTGCGCCCGGGATAAAGACCTGCCCGTCGTAGACGACCGCCATGCTGCGAGGGGGCGAAGAGCCGGTCACCCGCGAGCGGTAACGAGCGCGCGAGCCGCCACGCCAATCGGGCATGTCTTCGCCAAACTGAAAGCGAGGAACGAGGACCCCACCCATGATCGGCTCGCCGTCGAAGCAGGCTCGGTTGGCGAGCCCCCCGCGGGTGTGGAGTCCGGTCGCCGCTGAACCGCGATAGCGACCCGTCCGCTCTGCCTCGCGCTGGAGCGCCTGAGCGACGAGCTCTGCGGGGGTATGCAAGCTGCGACCGATCAGGACTTTCTTCTCGTTCCCGTGGAGGAGCGCGCGGGCCTCTTTGTCGACGGCCTCGGGGTCGCCGAGTCCGATCGCGCAGAGGAGGAGCTTGCGGTGGATGGGGTCGTCGTCCCCGAGCTCGGGTCCGTGGTGACGCAGGAGAAGGCGGAGGTTCTTGCCGGCTCGGCCGAGCTCGCCCCGCTGGAGCGAGCGGTCCGCGAGGAGCGTCAGGATCTCCTTGGCGCAGCTCGAGATCGGGTAGAGGTCGTAGACGGTTGCCAGTTCGAAGTCTGAGCGGGGGGCCGAGCGGGCGACTTTGAAGGCGGAGGCGGCCCGGTAGTCGTATTTCTCTCGCCAGACCGCGACCCCTTCGGCGGGCAGCGAGCGCAAGCTGCGGATCGCCCACTCCTTGACGCCAATCAGCCGCAGCGGCTCGCCGGGCTCGGCGTCGGGGTGTGGGACGACGCTGTTCTCGTCTTGGTCGAGGACCGAGCGATAGAGGGTGCAGGCGGTCGCCCAGTCCTTCTTCTTGCGAGCCCGATCTGCGGTGCGAAGGAGGGCCTTGGCTTCGGACGAGAGCGGATAGTGGAGCTTGCTCCGTTTGACGCGCCGCTTCCGAGGCTTCCGGGGGCCAGGTTGAGCCTCGGCTGGGCTGGGCAGGGCGAGCACCAGCAGGGCCACGGCCACCAGCATGGGGCCCACGAAACTGGGGCCCACCAAACTGAAGAGGGAGGCACCCCCGAAAGACGAACCCCCAAAAGACGAATTCCACGGAGTCGGCGCCCGGAGGCGGAGCAACGAGGACTGGATCGGGCGTGTATAGGGGGGGGCAACGCCCATGACGCTCCTTCTGTGTTCTGAGACGCTTGGGTGGCGGGAGAGGGTCTAGCCGACTCTCCCCGACCGCTTCGATCTTGAGGCGCGCGACGCCAAGACCTTAGTTCCCAAACGCTTAGAGACCTTCCGCAGTCACTATACGGGCCATCGGACAGGGGTGCTTGATCTGGTTTCAGCGGGTTTGGAGGGCCCCCGGGAGCCTCGGGCTAGAAGCCCCACCCGGATCGCTCAAGCTGGTCGGAAGAGCGGAACCGCCTCGCCACGCGGACCCAGCTCCAGTCGTCGGTCCCCCAGCGCCCGTCGGGGCCAAAGCTCACGACTTGGAGCTCGTGGCTCCCGCACTCGGAGAAGTAGCGGCCGTAGGGGTCCTTCAAGTCTTGAGGGAGGAGGTAGGGCCCGTTCCAGCGGCCAATGGTCCCAACCCGCGGCGACCAGAAATCGCTCAGTCCGCGCGGTTCCTCGCCCAGATCGTGTTCATAAGCGGCGCAGGCACGCTCAAGGGCCTTGGCCGTGTCCTTGAGGTGTCGGCTGACCCGTCGCTCCTCGATCGCCGAGAACGCCCGGAACCCGAGCGCGACCGACGCGCTCAGGCAGAGGACCGCGACCGCGATCAGGACTTTGACCCGACGCTGGGATCCCAGCTTGGCGGCCCGAGCCACGTTCGGGTCCGGAGTCACGGGACCTCGGCACCCGAGCGTCGCGCAGGCGGGGACCCCGGCCCGACAGGTTCCGTGGGCGAGGAGACCGCAATCCGAGCACCCGAGGGCGCTCCCGCCAAGGGGCCCGCAACAGTAGCTGCAAGAGAGCTTGAACGAGGTCATGGGTTCCTCGTGAAGGGCGTGTCGTGGAGGAACACGACTTGGGGCTGGACCTTGAGGAACGCCGCGACGTGGACGGCGGCCTCCTTCGCGGCTGGATCGCTCAAGCTGCCGAACACAAAGATCCGGGGCGGGGAGCCCTCGAGGGCGGGAGTGTGCCCGAACACGTCCCCCTCATCGGTTCGCCAGAGCGTGATCGGTCGCCGCTGCGTGTCCTGAGTCCCACGCAGCCGGAGCTCCCAAAGACCTGCCGGGAGGCGGCCTTCGTCCTCTTGGTAGAGCTCGATCGAACGCCCCAGCTCCCAGGTGCCCTTGATCTCGAGGGGCGGAGGAGCGTCCTCTGAAATCAGTTGAGCGAAGTGGAGGAGGACCAAGGCAGAGGGGCCAAACACCAGAGAACACAAGAGCAGCCGGTTGCCGCGCCAGATCTCCCGCACCCAGCCGATCGCCTTCCCCAGTCCTGAATGCAATCCCCGGGCAGGGGGAGGAGGCGGCGGCTTCTCCTCACAGCCAATCGAAGGGCACCCTCCAAACTCGGCCGCGCACTCCGAGTGGACCACGCTCGAGCAGGCAGGGCAGACCCAAAGAGCGCCACGAGCCGGCTCGTGGCAGTCTGCGCAGCGAAGGTGGGTGTTGGTCGCCATGGCCTCGGGTCCTGTGGAAGGGTAGTCCACGGTTCCAGCCTGGCCGCGCCTTGCCTTCTCGTCCAGGGGCGCTGGCGGTGTTTACGGGGCTGCGCCCGGAGTAGGTCGGGGGGTGGCTGTCTCGCAGACCGGGTCGGGGGGACGGC
>JAESQQ010000005.1 GCA_016765095.1 Planctomycetota bacterium
ACCCGCCCGGAGCGTGCGATCTGCGGGGTTTACCCCCGCCCCAGCAGGCGTCAACCTGGAGCCTCTTGCAACCCGCCCGGAGCGTGCGATCTGCGGGGTTTACCCCCGCCCCAGCAGGCGTCAACCTGGAGCCTCTTGCAACCCGCCCGGAGCGTGAGATCCGTAGGGTGCGGGGTTTACCCCCGCCCGAGCAGGCGTCTACCTGGAGCCTCTTGCAACCCGCCCGGAGCGTGAGATCCGTAGGGTGCGGGGTTTACCCCCGCCCGAGCAGGCGTCGAGCTAGGCCTCGACGTCCCGGCGGGAGACGCCGCCGGGCCGAGTCTCCTCGGAGCCCTCAGGGGGGTCGTTCTCGCCGTGCTCGCGGCTGACCAAGACCAGGGTCACGTCGTCGCGCTGGGCGCCCTTTTGGAACCGGAGCACGTCGCCGAGCACGCTGTGCGCGGCGACTTCGGGCGGCTGGCGGAGGTGGCGCTCGGCTGAAGCCACCAGGCGCTCCATTCCAAACTGCTCACGATTGCCGTCCATGGCCTCGGTCACGCCGTCGGTGTAGAGCAGGAGCGCGTCTCCGACCGAGAGAAAGAGCTCACGCTCTTGATACTGATCCTCGAGGCGCGAGGTCAGCCCCAGCACCATCCCACCCGTTTTTTGAGTCTCGACTCGCTCTTCGGCCCCGCGCCAAATCAGAATGTTCTCGTGGCCGGCGCCCGTGTAGAAGATCCGACCCGTCTCTGGCGAGTAACGCATCAGGACGAAGCTGAGGAAGATCTCCTCGTCCTCGAGGTCTGTGCAGAGGAAGGTGTTGAGCGCGACGACGAGCTCACGGGTGTCCTCGACGCGCTCGACGAGCGAGCGCAGCACCGAGCGGGCGCTCGTCATGACCATTCCGGCCGGGACCCCCTTACCCGTCACGTCCCCAATGCAAAACCAGAGCTGGCCGTCGCGGCGAGTCACGAAGTCGAAGTAGTCACCTCCGACTTCCTTGGCCGGGTGCGTCGAGCCGTAGACCCGCAGACCGGCGATGTCAGGGAAAGTCCGCGGGAGCAGCTTGGCTTGGATCTGGCTCGCGATCCGCAGCTCCTGCTCGATCCGCGAACGACGGCGCGCGGCGCTCAGGAGTCGCGCGTTGTTGATCGCGAGCGCGGCCTGATCGCCGAACGCGCTCAGGAGCTCGACGTCGCGATCGCCAAACGCGCCCACGTCGCCCGCGTCTAGGTAGACGGTCCCAAAGACCTCCTCCTTGATCACGAAGGGAATACAGAGGATCGAGCGGAGCTGGAGGCCGACCACGCTCTTGTAGCGCCCGAACCGATCGTCGGTCTGCGCGTTGGTGGTCAGCACGGGCTGCACGGTCTCGATCACCTCGCGGCAGATCTGCGTCGAGACCTGAGTCGCCGCGTCGGGGACGGTCGTCGCCCTCGACGTCCGCGCGATCTCGATCTTCATTTCGCCGTCGTTGAGCAGGATCAGGAACCCTCGCTCGGCCGCGAGGAGCTCGATCGCCGCGTCAATGATCTTCTCGAGGAGCACCCGCAGGTCGTGGACCTGGTTGAGCTGCTTGGTGATCTCGAGCAGCTTACGGAGGTCGTCACGCTCGTGAGCGAGGACGGCGGCCTGGGTCTTGGCAGGACCCCGCTTGGCCTGCCGCAGCCGCGAGGACTGGGTGACGGTGTTCTCCTCCTGGAAAGTCGGGCCGGGAGGTCCCGGATCGCTGGCCTGAATGTTCCGGACCCGAACCAACTCCTCCTCCGAGCGCGCGAACAGGATCGTGGTCGAGCCGCACGAGATCGTGTCTCCGCTGGTCAACTCCTGGCTCAGGACCGGCTGATCGTTGACCCGGGTCCCGTTGGAGGAGTTGCAGTCGGTGAGGATCACCTCGCCGGTCTCGCGCTGCTCGATCACGCAGTGCCGGCGGGACATGTTCGGATCTGGGATCTCGAGCACGTTATCGACGGAGCGGCCGATCGTGACGACTGCATCAGTCAGCACGAGGACCCGTGCCTCTTCTTCGAACCGGATCTCGACGACCGCCGACAAGAAAAACTCCTCCGACCTCGGCTTAACCGAGCGCAGCCGCGACGCCCTGAGCCGCGATCGCACGGAGCGCCTCGGAGCGAGTCGTGGCGAGGTGAGCGCAGGCCTCAGCGACCATGCGAACGGTGGGGTCGGGGAGCGCGTCTAGGAACGCGCGCCCTGGGTTTTCCTTGTCGCCGAGCGACTCCTTGGCGACGTTCGCGAGTCGATCCGACTCGACCTGGCCCAGGCGACGGTGGAGGTGAGCCGCGAGCGGGCTCCGCTTCATGTCGAACCCAGAGTCGTTCGCGCGCCCTTTCTCCAGCAAGTCCAAGACGTCGGCGTCCATGTCGGTCGCCTCCGTTCCGGGTCGAGGCGGGAGGTAGCTCTCGAGGCGAATCGTGGGCACGTCGACGGGGAGATCCCCCATAAAGAGCGAAATCGGAGCGTCGCCGCCGGTCTGCATCGCGAGCGCCTCAAGGAGCGAGGCCGCGAGCAGCTTGGCGCGCAGGTAGCGACAGCCGAGGGCAATGTTGGCCTCGGCCCGCGTTCGCATCACGGCGTATTCCTCGTCTGTGGGTTGGTTCAGGTAAGCCCGAAACACGACGTCGGAGTCGAGGAAGCTGAGGAAGCCCTCCATCTTCGCCATCGCCAGGCGGTATTCGCCGATCGTGTAGAGGCGCTGGCCGCGAAGGGAGTCGTTCGTCTCGGGGAGGAGCTTCCAGGTGTTGTCGAGGAACCAGCGCGCGTCTTCGCTCGCAAAGTTGCCCACGTCGCGGTTGGAGACCCTCACCGCTCGGTGGAGGGCTTCGAGCTGCTGCTCGTCGCTCAGGTTGAGCTCGAAGCGTTCGTTGGCAGCGCTCAGTCGATCCGCGAGGGCGTAGGTCGGATCGACCTCGCCTTTACCGCGAAAGGGAATCGTGGCCTCAATGCAGGTCACGATCTCAGCCAGGATCGACCAGGGGAGGGCCGGTTCGAGCGAGCGAGCGGCCAGCAAGGCGCTCAGGAACTCGTTCAGCCCCGCGTAGGGCGAGAGGACCTGCCCGGCCTCGAATCCGAAGATCGTGGTGACCATAGCCATTAGCCGATCGTCTTCCTGAATCGGGCGGAGAATGTACTGCCCCTCGTTGAGCTCGACCGCGTCGGTCAGGACCTCTTCGACGGGGTGAGGGAGGCCGCCGTCGACTTGGCAATAGACCGCGTCGTGGAAGCAAATCGCGAGGGTCTCGATCGGCGGCGCGCCGGAGGAGATATCGAACACGTGCTCGACGTTGTGGAACTGGCGGCCGCGCCCCGACATGCACTCGTGGACCAGAATGCTCCAGCGTTCGAACTGCTCCGAGGTCGCCTGTTGTCCCAGCTCAAGGAACGCAGCCGTAAACCGCCGGACCAGGCGCTGAAGCTCCGACGGCTTCGCCGTCTGACCTTCACCCATAGCGTTCCTCTTCTCTAGCGCGGGGAGTCGCCCGCGCGCGCGTCCTTTATAGCGACTTCTCCTGGACGTGGGGGCCTCTTGAGCCATCACCGGCTCCTCAGTCTCCTGCCGCGATCGCCTCCAAACGCGCCCGGTCGTCGGGGCGGGCGCTCAGCCAGGCCTGGACGAGGTGCGCCACGACGTCGTAGTCGTCGATTCCGGGCTCGACGGCGTTCGCCTTCAGATAGCTGTCGTAGACGGCCTCCGTCGCCTCTTGCACGACCTGGACCTTGACCTCCTGCTCGCGAGCGACTGCCTCGACGAGGTCCTTTTGAACCTCGGGCGCAAGGAACACAGGGACCTGCGCGCCGAACAGCGGAGCCAAGTCGAACAAGGCCGCGTAGCGGAGGTCAGGGTCTGGGGAGCGAAGGAGGGCCAGGAACGCGATCAAGTTCGCGTCGGACTCTCGAGCAAAGCCTGCTTGGTGGGCCTTCTCGTGGGCGATCGAGACCGGGAGAACGCGCGGATCGACAGCCGGATCGACCCAGCCTTCCGTGGTCCAGGGAATGGTGACCCCCGTCCAACCGCCCACGAACATGACCCCGCTCGGCAGGAACCGAATCCGCCGCGATTGGGCCGCCTCGTCGAGCCCCTCGGCCCGCAGGAAGGCCAGCACGGCCGCGTCCACTCGCCGATCCAAGTCGTGCCAGTCAGGGTCGGCCGGCCACTCGACGCGCGCTTTGTTGATCGCGGTCCCCAGCAGAATCCCCGTCGCCTCGAGATCAGCCCGCTGCGGCGGTGCCAGCGAGATCCCCTTTCGCTCCAAGACCGCGGGGCGCCAATACGACCACCCCCAGCAGAGCGGGAACGCGTGGCCGACGAGCACGACCGCAATGAACAGGCGCCAGGCGAAGCGACGCTTGGGCTGCTCGTGCCCCCGCACGCTCCAGCCGAGCCCAGCCAGGAGGAGCGTCAGCAAAGCCAGCGCGGGCGAGAGCGGGCTCGCCAGCTGGTCCAGGCGAGCGTCCAGGGCCGAGAACAGCGGGAACAGGCCGTGCCCGTAAATCGACTCGACCGCTCCGGGCATGCTCCGCGAACCCCAGAGGACGAGGACGTGGAGCGGAACACCGACCACGGCTGCCCAGGCCAAGCGCGTCGGCCAGACGCGCCTGGACCCAGCCCCCGGGGTCTCCGGGGCCGCTTGGAGGGGCGGCTGCTCGACCTGGGCCAGATCGGGTGTAGGAGGAGGGTTCACCCGTCCACAATACGCGCTCGGTGACCGACAACTCGCAATCGCCTGGGGTCTCTGGCGCCCCCGGCGAGGTGATCTCGCCGAAAGCCCTGGAATTTCGAGAACCCAGCCGGCGGGGCCGACGTGAGAGGATCGAAAGGTGGATGAAGTCGTGTTCTTGATTCGCGGACCTAAACGCACTGCGCGGCTCCACCTGCGCGGGCCCTTCTTCCTCGTTGGGCGGGCCGAGCCCTTCCCCGTCTTCCACGACGACCCGACGCTGAGCCGCGAACACGCCGCTGTGGTCGACACGCCCGAAGGATACCGGCTCAAGGACCTCGGCTCGAGAAACGGCGTCCTCCTCAACGGGGAACGCTTGGAGAGCTACGCGGAGGTCCCGATCGCGCCCGGCGACGTGTTCCAAGCCGGGGACACCAAGATCGCGCTTGTCACCGTGGCTGAGCTGGAGATCGCCCGCGCTAACGCCGCGAGCACCGAGGAGTCGGCTGAGTCGATCACCGTCGACGAAGCCGGCCAGACGGGCCACATGCCTCAGATCCTCCCCGAAGACGAGGACTTCGCAGGCGAAGTCACGAGCGAACTGCAACGCCCGCTCGTGCTCCAGGTCGGCCGCGAGCTCGTGATGCCCCTCGAGGTTCAAGACGACGAGAGCTGGGACGAAGAGTCCGGCGAGGATTTGGAGGACGCAGAAGACGCAGAGGACTTGATCCTCGACCCTGACGACGAGATCGACGACTTGATCCTCAACGAGGACGACGACGACGACGACCTCGACGACCTCGACGGCCTCGGGCTCGACGAGGTCTCAGACGAGGATCTAGAAGACCTCGACGTGGAGGTGCCCGAGGCCGAGGATGGGATGACGTCTCCCGAGCGACCGGACCTCGACGACGTGTTGGCCGCGCTCCCCACCACTCAAGGAACCGCCCAAGGAACTGGCATTCAGGAGATCCCCGGCATCCAGGAGATCCCCGTCCTCGACGATCCCCTCGACGATCCCCTCGACGACCTCCTCGACGATCTCCCCGCCGCCCAAACGACCGACATTCAGAAGATCCCCGACGACCTCACCGAGCCCCTCGAGGACCCCTCAGACCCCGAGCCAATCCTGGAGTAGCCGGCCTCGCTCAGAAGCCACCTGGTCGGGACCCGCGGGCCAACAACCTCCCTCGTCCCCGCCGGACTTCTAGAGGGGCTCTCGGCAGCCTGCCAACTCTCCCGCCAGACACGGAGTTCGCCGGATACCATGCTCGCGTGGCTTCCCCGCCAGATCCCCTCAAGGCTGAGAGCGAGCTCTCAGCGCTCCTTCGCCAACCCGAGCTCTCATCCCAGCTCCTCGAGACGGTGCCAGGAGGAGTCGTGGTCGTATCGACCGCCGGCGGCATCATGCACGCCAACGCTGAGGCCGAGCGCCTCCTCGGGCTGACTTACCAAGAGCTCACCAAGCGCTTCGTGAGCGACTGGGAGCCAGACACGCTGCGGGAGGACGGCACGCCCTGCCCCCCGAGCGACTACCCCGTCACGCGCTGCCTCCAGACGGGACTTCGCCAGGGGCCGACCACGATCGGGCTCCGGTTCCCCGACGGCGCCGTCTGCTGGTACGTGTTCGTCGCCGTCCCACTCCACGCCTCAGGTGAAGAGCAGACCCTCCTCGGGACGGCGGTGACCTTCCTCGACGTCACCTCGCGACGACAAATCGAGCAAGACCTCCGCGCCTCGGAGGGCCGCTACCGCTCCTTGGTCCGCCACATTCAGGACACGGTGATCATTCTCGACCGCGAAGAGCGAGTCCTGTTCATAAACCGTGTCACCCTCGGGTTCAGCCTCGAGAGCGTGCTCGGGACCTCGATCCGCGACTTCATGACCGACCCCAGCCAGTTCGACGTGCACCGGCCCCGGGTCTTCGAGGAGGGACTCGAGACCTCCTACGAGAGCGAAGGAACCAACGGCCGTTGGTATCGGGCTCACTTCCTGCCCCTCGATCGCGACGACGCAGGGCGGGTCCAGACCGCGATGATGGTCTCGAGCGATATCACCTCTGCGCGTCGGGACGAGCAGGCTCGCGAGCAGCTCGAGATCGACCTCGCGCGGCGAGTCAGCGAGCTCAACGTGCTCGCCGGTGGGATCGCGCACGACTTCAACAACGTCCTCCAGGGAATCCTCGGCTGCGCAGAGCTCGCGCTCCGCGAACTCCCCGCCGACCACCCGACTCGCGGACACCTCGAGGACATTCGCACCGACGCTCGTCACGCCGGCGACCTGACCCAGCAGCTCTTGGCCTACTCGGGGCGAGGTCAGGTGTGCATAGAGCCTCTCGACCTCGAAGAAGCCTTGACCAGCATGTGGCGGCTCGTGCGAGCCAACGTCAGCCGACGGGCTCAGCTAACGCTCACGCTCGAGGGGAACCTCCCCCTGATCGAAGCCGACGCGACCCAGATCCGCCAGGTCGTTATGAACCTCGCCACGAACGCGTCGGAAGCCCTCGAGGGTGGCGACGGCACGATCGCGATCTCAACAGGCCGAATCGGCCTCGCCGAGGCCCAGACGCACGCTGTAGCGCCGCTCAACGAGCCCTTTACCGACTCCTACGTCCTGCTTGAGGTCCGCGACGACGGCTGCGGAATGGACGAGCCGACCCGGCGCCGCGTGTTCGACCCCTTCTTCTCGACCAAGTCGCGCTCGGGCCGTGGTCTCGGCCTGGCGGCGGTCCACGGGATCGTGCGCGCGCACCGGGGGACGCTCGCGATCGACAGCACCCCCGGGGTGGGAACCACGATCCGAGTCTTCCTGCCCGAGTCCTCCAAACCCGTCTCGACCTCGGCCGAGCCCCGAGCCCTTGCGCCGCTGCCCGCGCCCCGAGCCGGGCGCATTCTCCTCGTCGAGGACGAGGAGCGCCCTCGGCGCGTGACGTGTTTGGCGCTGGAGTCTGCCGGCTATGAAGTCTTGACGGCCTCAACGGGCGCTGCTGCTCGCGCAATCCTCCTCAGAGAGCACGCCAGCCTGGCGCTCGCGCTCGTCGATCTCGTCCTCCCAGACGCCGAAGGCGCAGACCTCATAGCCGAGATCCGCGAGCTCGACCCAGGGCTCCCGGTGGTCGCCTGCTCGGGCTATCAAGAGGAGACCTTCTCAGTCTCGACGCGCGACTTCTTGGCCGCGTTCCTAAGCAAGCCCTATGCGCTCGACGACCTCCTGCTCGTGGTCGGAAAGGCCCGCCGGTGAGTCGTCTCCCCTGGGATTCCAGCCCCAAGCCCCTGCTTGGGATGCTTCACCTCGACCCCCTCCCGGGCCAGCCAGGCTCCCCCGGCCTGAGCCAGCTCCTGGCCCACGCCCGGCGTGACTTGGCGGCCTTGGAACAGGGCGGCGCTGGCGCGGCCCTCCTCGAAAACTGGAAGGACGAGAGTCCCGGGCCCTTTCTCGGGCCCGAAGCCGCCGCCGCGCTCGGCGCCTTGGCCGCGATCCTCTCCCGCGAGAGCTCACTCCCGCTGGGAGTCAATGTGCTCCCCAACGACTACCGAACGGCGTTCGGGCTCGCAGCCTGCGGAGTCTCCTTCGTTTGGCTCGACGTGTTCGTCGATCGCGTGCGAACCGATTACGCCTACAGCAAAGTGCCCCCCTTCGAGGTCGAGGTCGACCTCAGTGACCTCAGCGCCTGGCGCGAGCGGCTCGCCCCCGAAGTCGCCCTCCTGGCCA
>JAESQQ010000742.1 GCA_016765095.1 Planctomycetota bacterium
CCCGCGCCAGGCCTGAGCACCCCCGCGCCAGGCCTGAGCACCCCCGCGCCAAGCCTGAGCCCGCGCGCGTCGCTACCGAGCGCTCCCAGCCCCTCGCCTGACCTGACCTTCCCTGACCTAGCCGAGTTCGAGAAGTACCTAGCGCTCGGCCTCCAACACCAGGCCCGGAGCGAGTTCGAAGGAGCCAGGGACGCCATTGGCGAAGCAATCGATATCGCCCCCTGGAGCTCGAGGGGCTATGAGGCCCGCGCGGAGCTGGCCCTCGTGCAGGGCAAGCTCAAGTCGGCGGAGAAGGACTTCGAGGTCGCGATCTCGCGGCGCCCGCCCCCCGACGAGAGCGCTCGACTCGAAATCAAGCTAGCGCGCGTCCAAGGGCGACTCCACCAAACCGAGCGCGCCCACCAGACGCTGCAAGGAATCTTGGCCGAGGCGAGAGTCAGCGAAGGAGTCCGCGGACCCGCTGCGCTCGAGCTCGAGCTGCTCCTCCTCAGCGCGGGCGACCCGATCGACGCTCGCGTCGACCCAGACGCCGCAGCCGTCTACCAGGCTGCACTCGACCTCGGGACTTCGAAGCCGCCCAGCGCCAGCGAACTCGTCGCCGACGGGGAAGACTGGCCCATACCGGTGGACCTAGTGACCCGCAGAGTCGAACGCTACCGAACCCAACTGGCCTTCGCGTTTCGCAACGAGCGTGACCCCCACGCCTCGATCCTCGCGCGCCGAATCCTGGCCGACCCGGCTCTGGTCAGATACCTCCAGGGGACCCCCCTCTTGGCGTCTGCCAGAGCAATCGCCGGCCTCGCTGCGGTTCAGACCGACGCCCAAGACGCGCTGATCGAGCTGGAGGAGGCCGTCCGCGCCTCCCCCGAGTCGCTCTTCGCGCGAGGGGCGCTCGGCCGGGTGCACGTCCAAGCAGGCAGCCGAGGGCGAGGGCTCCAGCTGGGCAGGGAAGCACGCGCCCACGCCACGAGCGGCGCGAATCCAGCCAGCCGAGCCTACCGAGAGGGAGTTCGCCTCAGCAGACTCGCGATTCGTGGCCGGAGCGCAGCGCTCTACAGAGCGGCCCGCCTCACGCTGATTCGCGCCCAGCACCTCTATCCGCTCCACGCGGACGCACTCTTGGAGCGCAGCCGACTCTACGCGGCCTTCAACGCGCCTCGTCCAGCGCTCGCGGCTGCAGACGCGGCGATCCGCCTCGACCCGACCTACGCCGAAGCCCACGAGTGGCTGGGCTACCTCTACCTCGACGGCCTGCCCAAGCGCCTTCAGTCGCTCCAACTCGCCGAGCGAGCCTTCAACTTCGCGATCGAGGTCACGCTTCGCGGGAAAGTCACCGGACGACGTGTTGGGCCCGCCCACGCCTGGTTCGGTCGTTCCCAGGTCCGAGCGCGCCAGCTCCGAGCGCTCCTTCCCTCAGCCACAGTCACCCCAAGGCGAGCTGAGCTCCTCGCGGACCAGCTCCGAGACCTGATCCAAGCCTGCGCGGCGGCACCCGATCGGTTCCCGATCGCGTCCTCCCGCCAGGTCCGCCGGGCGCTGCGCTACCAAGAGGCCCTCCGGGACTTCTACCGGGCTCACGGCCCGATCGAGAAGTTCAATCAGCTCGAGGCGAGAGTCCGCGAGACGACCAACGCGGTCGAGGTCGCCGCCCGTCAGCTCCTGGAGAAAGCGCTCGCCCAAGGTCTGAGACCCGAGCCCGGATACAGCCAGGCGATCACGCTCCTCGACGGCGCGATCGAGCTGGACCCGAGCCTCGCGAACGCGATTCAGCTTCGAGGGGAGTCCTACCTCAAGATCGGCAACTTCGTGCCCGCGCTCCTCGACTTCAGCCTCGCCATAGAGCGCGACCCGAGCCTGGGCCCGAAGCTCGTCACCAGGATCACTGCGCTCAGCGGCTTTATTGACTTGAACCGCGTGATCTCGATCCTCAACCAAGTCGTGGCCGCGAACCCCAAGAGCCACGAGTACTTCGTTCGCGGGGTGTTCCACCTGGCCAAGGCCAAATTCAAGAACTGGAACCAGGAGGACTTCCAGCGCGGGGAGGCAGACTTCAGCCGCTGCCTTGAACTCAAGCCGCACGTGACCGCCTACTTGCTCCGAGCTCGGATCCGAGAGCTGGCGCTTCAAGCCTGGGGCCGCTCGAGCTCAGCCGAGGTCCTCGGAGACCTCGCGGCGGCCCTGAAGCTGAACCCGAACTCGGGCCTGGCGCGAGTCGCCCTCGCCCGAGAGCTCGTCCGCCTCGGCCGCGTCGAGGAGGCCTTCGCCAAGCTCTACGAAGCCCGGGCGCTCGGTCCCATAGAGCCCGAACAGCTCCACGACGAGGCCTTCGACGATATCCGCAGGGACCGCCGGTTTAGCGACTTGGGACCCGCGAAGGAGAAGCGCTAGCGGCCAGCGTAGGGGGGAAGCCACGTCGAGTCGATTTGGCCGACCGCCACGTTTTGTCCCTCGCGCACCCGGACGACTCGGTCTGGGACCAGGACCTTGCTCCCGACCCGAAGGCCTGAGTGGATCGTGACCCACCCCGCGAGCGCGTCGCCAGGCCCCAGGACGACCGGTGCGCTGCCCGCCCGAAAGGCACCGCTGCCCCGCTCCGCTGGCGGAACCAGCGCGCGCCAGAGGCCGTATTCCTCATAGACCGTGCCGCGGGGGACGCGCAGCCGAGCCAGGGCCTTCCCGTGGCTAAACCGAACCCGAACCGGCTCGCCCGGAAGGAGGCGCCGATCTGAGTTCTTGACCTCGAATTCGACCTCGAACTGCCCCGACGTGCCCGAGGGAACGGGCGCACCTCTCGCGAGGACGGCCGGGTAGACCCGCTCGACGTCGTCGACGAGCGTCGCCTCTTGGCCGACCACGAGCCCTCGCCGGACCTCTGCAGAGACGAGGATCTTGGCAATCAGCACGTCGCGGCGGGCGAAGCGCCCGAGCGTTTGGCTCGGGACGACCACGGCCCCCGCCTCGACGCTGAGCTGGCTGACGACGCCCTTGGTCGGAGCGAAGAGGCTCGAGTGCTCAAGGCGGAACAACGCCTGGCGCAGCGCCGCATTGGCCTCGGCCTTGAGCGCCAAGCTCTGATCGCGCTCGGCGAGGGCCGCGTCGAGATCGCGTTGGGTCGCGGTGCTGGCCGAGAGGGCCTTAACGCGCTCCAGCTCGGCCTCGCTCAGGCGAAGTCCAGACTCGGTGTTGCGGAGGCGTGCTTCGGCCGCGCTGACCTCTGCCTTGAAGGGGATCGGGTCGAGGGCCAGGAGCAGACGTCCAGGCTCGCACTCTTGACCGTTCATGACGGGTCGCTGGGCGAGGCGTCCACCAACCTCCAGGCGCAGCGTCCACTCTTGGCAGGGCTGAAGGCGCGCGTAGCGCTCCTCGGTCTGCACGAACTGCTCGGCCTGGAGCTCGAGGACCTGGACCCGAGGCGGGACCTGGGGGGTCACGAAGGGGACGAGGTCCTCCTTGGGCACCAGCGAGATCATGCCCTTGACGGCGAGCCCGAGGACGGCGAGCCCGAGGAGGAGCCTCGCGCCTCGCGCGATCTGACTCCCGCCCTCGCCCGCCGTGGGGACGGGCGGGGCCCCCGCAGCAGGCGCCAGGGAGCTGGACTCCTCAGCCCCGCTCGAGTCGTCGCCTGGTGAAGGCGTAGGGCTCGCGGCTTCGCTCACAGAGAGTCCTCGACGTAGCCCTCAAAGCTCGGGAAGCGGTCGTGGACCGGGATTGGCCACGTCTTGCGCCAGAGGGAGGCGGCTCCGTCGACACGCATTGTCTCCCCGCTGACGTAGGCGGCGGCAGGCGAGAGGAGGTAAGTCACCGCGCTCGAGACCTCCGCCTCGGTCCCCAGCCGGTGATAGGGCGTGTCGCTCTTGATCTCTTCGAGGAAGCTCTGAACCGCTTCCGGGTAGGTCTCGAGGCCGCTGCTCGCGATCAGGCCTGGGGCGACCGCGTTGACGCGGATTCCGCGCGCGGCCCACTCGACGGCGAGGGTCTGGGTCATGTTGACGACGGCCGCCCGCGCGGCGCCGGAGTGAGCCATGCCGGGAAAGCCGCGCCACATTTCGGAGACAATGCTCACGATCGAGCCGCCGTGTTCGCCAAACCACGCCGCGAAGGCCTCCCGGCAGCAGTAGAACGTCCCGGTCAGGTTTGTCTCGACGACCGCGTGCCACCCTTTGGCTGAGATCGACTCGGCTGGACTCATGAACTGGCCACCCGCGTTGTTAACGAGCGCGTCCAGCCGGCCCTGCTCACTCACGACCCAAGCGAAGAACTCTTTGACCTCTCCCTCGTCGCGAATGTTGAGAGTCCGATAGCTGACGGCCGCGCCCGCCGCTTCCAGCTCGCCCGCGGTCTTGACGAGGGGTTCCTCGCGACGACCGCAGATCACTACGTGAGCACCAAGGGAGCCCAGTTCGTGCGCAATCGTGCGCCCGATCCCAGTCCCGCCGCCCGTCACGACGACGACTTGGTCCTGAAAAATGTCGTCCCGAAAGACCGAACGAAAGCGTGTCATGAGCGGATCCGAGGGAGAGGGCGGCTGAGGAGCCTGGTGGGTCAGGCCGGACTTTACCTCGCCGCGCGGGCCCCTTCCGCGATCGCGGGCGGGCTCTCGAGCCCCGCCTCGGCCCCCCCGTGATTCAATGGCCGCCCCGACTCGTGGTCCATGACTGGTTCATGACCCGAGCCGGTCAGGCTTGCGAAGGGAGAGGGCAGAGTGAAGGGGCTTAGACGAGCAGGAATCGGGGTCGCGCTGGCGATCACGATCGGCTGCGTGGGAGATCCACAGCCGGCTCCTGGCACCGAGCCGCTGCCGGCCGCGACGCCCGCGGGTGGGAAGACCCCAAGCGGCGCGAGCGAATCACCGACGTCTGGAGATCGCCTCCGCTTTCAAGCGACCGAGCACGGCCTCTTGATTCGCGACCCCGTGACTGGGTTCAGCCTCACGACCCCGGGCGCCGCGAAGCCCAGCGGAGGGGGTGGCGACGGCCCCCTGGCTTACGAGCTTCAAGCCAAACGACGCGGGTGGGCGCTCCGGATTCGACGGGAGGCGGTCCCCAAGGGGCGAAACCCTCAAGTGCACGCCAAGAACCTGGTCCGGACTCGAGCGCTCCGTAAACCCGTCGAGATAACGCCCTTTCGCCCGGCCACTTGCGCCCGCTGGGGCGTCGACGCCGCGATCGGCGGAACCTACCCCTTGGGTCGTGGAGAGGCCTGGGAGCGCGTGATCGTCCTCGTCCGCGCCCAGCGCGCGATCGTGCTCTGGGAGACGGTCGACACGAGCTTGGGCCGGCCCTTGATCACGGAGCTCAACGGCCGCTGCTACGCGAGCTTCCGCTGGGGAGGCTCGCCGCGGAACATGAAGCGCACGCACTCGGCCTACGTCGACGCCCAGGCCCGTCTCTCTCCCCGAGGGCAGCGACTCGCCCAGGAGCTCCGCCGAACGTTGACGCCCGACGATCTCGCCCAGGCCGAAGACCTCCTCGCACGCCTGGCCTACTCCGCCTCCGATCCGCCCGACGAGCTGCTCCAACCCCGTGATCGCGGCCTGATCAAAGACAAGCTGAGCGGCCTCGGCAAGCTCGCCGCAGCGCGACTCAAGAAGGAGCTAGCCGCGGGCGTAAGAACTCCCCGAGACCTCCGCGGCCTCCACCAGGTCCTCGACGCCGCGTCGCGTTAGGCCCGCAAACGCCAGCCAGGCCTGCCTGTCTACCTCAGGGCACGGGCACCAACACGGTCACACGCGTGAGCCATGAGGCCCGCTCAGCGCGGCCTCGGGGCCGGGCGGGGGTAAAC
>JAESQQ010000743.1 GCA_016765095.1 Planctomycetota bacterium
CCGAGCGGTTTCCAAGGAACGGCAAGGCGCGCAATTGATGGGCATCAATGTCGAGCACATTTTTGCCGTCACTTTTGGCATCGGTGTGGCCTGTGTGGCGGCTGCTGCCAGCCTGTTAGTGCCGACCTATTCGGTGCATCCGCAAATTGGCAGCCTGTTCGTTCTGATCGCATTCACGGTGGTGGTGCTGGGCGGCATGGGCAGTTTTGTCGGCGCGCTGGTTGGGGGGTTCCTGATTGGCATCACCGAGCAACTGGGGCGGCTGTACCTGGGCGAGAGCCTGGGGGTCATCACCATTTCCGTTATTTTCATTCTAGTTTTGCTGTTCAGGCCCAATGGCCTGTTCGGCGCAAGGGCGGGGTGACGTCCTAGAGCACAGCCCCGATTCGAACCTGAGTCGACGGCCCGAGGAATCCCAGCAGGGCCTCCTTGAGCTCGTCTCCCCCCGCGACGCGCAGGTGGCTCCCGCAACGGAAGGGCCCGGCCGTGTTGCCCTCCTTGTCGCGGAACAGGAGATAGAACTGATCGTCACCCCGGTGGGTCAGGAGCACCTCGCGGAAGTGCTTGATCATGCTCTCGTCGGTCTCCTCGATCAGGACCTCGGTCTGGACCGAGACCCGCAGCTTGCCCTTCGCCTCTTCGCTCGTCAGCAGCTTGTCGACGAGGATCGAGGGTGGCTCGCGCTCGACGTCGACTTTCCCCTGCACAAACACCGTCGACTCGGGGATCAGGAGCATTCGCACGTCGGGATAGACGCTCGGGAACACGACCGCGTCGGTCGTACCCGTGAAGTCCTCGATCGAGACGAAGGCCATTTGCTTGCCCTTCTGAGTCATGTGGTGACGGATCGCGGTGATCATTCCCCCGACGGTCACCTCGGACTTGTTCCGACAGGCGCCTAGCTTCGAGATCTGGTGCGTGGCGTAGCGCTCGATCACCTCGCGGTGCGCGTCGAGAGGGTGCTTGGAGAGATAGAACCCGAGCGCCTCTTTCTCGTAGGCCAACAGCTCCGGGTCCGGCCACTCCTCAATGCTTGGGAGCAGCTCCTCCTCGATCTTGTCCACGTCCGCGCTCGGAACCCCTCCGAACAGAACGGTCTGGTTGTTGAGCTTGTCCTTCTGCGACTCGACGCCGATTTGGTAGGCGCGTTCGATCACAGCGTGATACTGGCTCCGCCGCGCGCCGAGCGGGTCGAAGGCGCCCGCCTTGACGAGGGCCTCGAGCACGTTCTTGGTCAGGAGCCGGGAGTCGACCTCCTCGCAGAAGTGGAAGATCGAGCGGAACCCGGTCTCCTGCTCCTTGCGAGCCGCGACGATCCCGCCTGCGACGGCTTCGCCCATGCCCTTGATCGCGCCCAGGCCGTAGACGATTTCGCCCTCACTGACGCCGAACTTGACGTCGCTTCGGTTGACGTCCGGCGGGCAAACGGTGATCCCCATTCGCTCGCACTCGGAGGTGTAGTCCAGGATTCGGTCGGTGGCTCCGAGCCAGCTCGTGAGCGTGGCGGCCATGAACTCAGCCGGGTAGTGGCACTTGAGGTAGGCGGTTCGATAGGTCACCAGCCCGTAGGCCGCCGAGTGCGACTTGTTGAACCCGTATTCGGCGAAGAACGCGATCTGCTCCCAGACCTGCTCTGCGACTTTCTCGGGGATGTCCTTGGCCTTGAAGCCGTCTATGAAGGCCGGCTTGTACTTCATCATCAGCGCGAGCTTCTTCTTGCCCATAGCCTTCCGCAGGTTATCTGCGTCTGCCATGGACAAGCCCGCGATCAGGTTCGCGATTCGCATCACCTGTTCCTGATAGAGAATGCAGCCGTAGGTCTCACTCAGGATCGGCTCGAGGTGCGGCGTCAGATACGTGATCTGGCGGCGGCCGTGTTTGCACTCGATGTACTGCTCGTCCATTTTCGAGCCGAGGGGACCCGGTCGGTAGAGGGCGATCAGAGCAATGATGTCCTCGAAGCGGTCGGGCTTGGCGCCCTTGAGCAGCTTGCGGAAGCCGCTCGACTCGAGCTGGAACACGCCGACCGACTCGCCGCGACTGATCATGTCGAAGGTCGCCGTGTCGTCGAGGGGCGCCTCCTCGAGGTCGAACTCGATCCCGCGATCGCGGATCAAGCCCAGGCAGTTCTCGATCAGGGTCAAGGTCTGAAGCCCGAGGAAGTCCATTTTGAGGAGGCCGCACTCCTCGACCTCCATCATGGTGAACTCGGTCGCCTTGTCTCCCTTGACGAGGGTCAGGGGGATTCGCTCAATGAGGTCGGTGTCGGCGATCACGACGCCAGCCGCGTGTTTGCCTTGGTGGCGATTGACGCCCTCGAGGCAGAACGCCATGTCGAACAGCTTCACGTAGGCCGGATCGTCGCGGAGCTCTTGGAGCTCTGGGACCTCGCGGAAGGCTTGGGCGAGGCTCTTGAGCTTGGGGCCCTCGGGGATCAGCTTGCTGATCTTCTCGACGGTCCCAAACGGGATCTCGAGGACTCGCCCGACGTCTTTGATCACGGCCTTGGGCTTGAGCGTCCCGAAGGTCACGATTTGACAAACCTTCTCGCTCCCATACTTGTTGCGGACGTATTCGATCACCCGCCCGCGGTTGGCTTGGCAGAAGTCGACGTCAATGTCTGGCATCGAGACGCGCGAGGGGTTGAGGAAGCGCTCGAAGAGGAGGTCATAGCGCAGGGGACATACGTCGGTGATCCCGAGGCAATAGGCCACGATCGAGCCCGCTGCCGAGCCGCGTCCTGGGCCAACGGCGCAGCCGTTGTTGCGGGCCCAGTCAATGAAGTCGGCCACGATCAGGAAGTAGGTGATAAAGCCGAGCTCGCGAATCACGCCCATTTCGTAGCTCAGGCGCTCCTTGGCTTCTTCGCTCGGGGTCCCGTAGCGCTCAGCCAGCCCAGCCTGGCAGGTCGTCTCGAAGTAGGCGTCGCAGTCGCTTCCGTCGGGGGGCTCGAAGAGCGGCAGGTAGTACTCGTTCCGGTTTCCCGGGAGGAGGTCGTATTCGCCGACCTTGTCCGCGATCTCCTTGGTCGCCGCGATCGCGTCGGGGACGTGGCGGAAGGCCTCGACCATTTCCTCCGTGCTGCGGAAGTAGAAGTCGGGCTTCATTTTGAGTCGGTTCTTGTCGCTGAGCACCTTGCCCGACGAAATGCAGATCTTCACCTCCTGAGCGGCAGCGTCCTTCGGCTCGAGGTAGTGCAAGTCGCAGGTCGCGGCGGTCTTGATCCCCAAGTCGCGCGAGAGGCGAAGGCAGCCCTCGTTGACGACGAGTTGTTCCTCGAGCGAATTGGGCTGGAGCTCGAGGTAGAAGTCGTCGGCGAACACCTCTCGGAACCGAATCGCCGAGGCCTTGGCGTCGTCGTATTTCTCCTCCTGGAGGAACTGAGGAACCGGCCCCTTGAGGCAGCCTGAGAGGATGATCAGCCCTTCGCTGTGCTCGGCGAGCGTCTCCCAGTCCACGCGAGGCTTGTAGTAGAAGCCCTCGAGGTTGGCCAGCGAGTTGATCCGGCTCAGGTTCTTCCAGCCGGTCTGGTTCTTGGCGAGGACCGTCAGGTGGTTGTAGCCACGCTTTCGCTCCTTCATGCTCCCAAACGCGAGGTAGATCTCGCAGCCGAGGATCGGCTTGATCCCGGCCGCCGTGCACGCCTTCCAAAGCTCGATCGAGCCCGCCAGGGTCCCGTGGTCGGTCAAGGCGAGCGCGGTTTGGCCGCACTCCTTCGCCTTCTTGACGATCTTCTCGACCTTCGCGATCCCGTCCAGGAGGCTGTAGTCCGAGTGCACGTGAAGGTGGACGAAGTCGCTCTGTGCTAGCTGGGTCAAGCTTGCTCCAGACCCACGGAATCGTGGGGCTGCTCCAGATCGAGCCAAAGAGGACGGCATGAATTGGAGCGGGTTTAGGGAGAGGTAAGGATCCTAGAGAGGGCACCCGACAAAGCTAGCTCTTTTGTTTTCAACGACTTGTGGAAGGTTTGAGGAGAACTCGGAGTCGCCCGGGGAGACCGTGTCAGCTACTTCCTAACCCAAGTCGCCCCGTGCGGAGGAGGGGTCCACACTGGTATCGTGTGAGGGTGTCGGACGAACAAGAAACTAGGCTTAGCAAGCTCCTGGCCTATCTCCTCCGCCACAAGCCAGACGCTGCCGGGGTCACGCTCGATTCGGAGGGCTGGGTCGACCTCGACCTCTTGATCGCGGGGGTCAACGAACACCAGCGGCTCCACTTCACCCTCGAGCCTGAGTTTGTGCTGCGGGTGATCGAAGGCCCCAGCGCAGACTTGTTTCAGCTCGAGGGAGGCCGAGTGCGAGCGCGCTCGGGGCACTCCGTCGCGGGGGTCTCGATTCCCGAGCCGGACGGGATCCAGCTCCCCGAGTTCCTGTTCTTCGGCCTTGAGCCCGACGCCCTCGAGTTCTGCACGGGCGCCCAGAGCCTGACCGCGCCGCCCGGGCGACCCTTCCGCCTCCTCTCTGACGAGGAGTCCGTCGCCCCCGAGAACTTGATCGTGGTCGAGGCCCTGCGCGCTGCCCGCCAGGGCGTGGTCTTCGTCGAAGACGAAGACGCCTACTGCTGTGAGCGAATCCCACTCCGATACGTCCTCAGCGCGCGGGTGGGCTACGTGCGCCAGATCTCCGCGGGTGGAGTCCTGATGCGAGGGAAGGGTGCAGAGATCGAGTTCGCCTTGATCCGGACGCTCCCCCGCCCGCAGACTTCGCCCGACGAGGGCGACGTGAATGACGAGCGAGCCAAGCCCGAACGCCGCGCCGACGATCGCCGCAGTGAAGCCAAGGACGAAGGCTCGCCCGACGGAGTCGAGCGGCGGCGTGGCCGAAGTCGCCGCATGCGGCGGAGGCGGCGCAGCGGTCGCTGGGGCACCGAGGGCCGCTTGGAACTCCCAAAGGGCAAGCTCGAGGTCGGAGAGACGACGCACGAGGCCGCGATCCGCGAGACCCGCGAGGAAATGGGCGTCAGCGAGGAGCTGAGCGTTCGAGCCGCTCTCCAGAAGAACCACTACGCATTCCGAGTCCCCGACGGGAGCGTGATCTTCAAGACGGTCCACTACTACATGCTGGAGTGCGCCGCCCGCGAGCCGAGCTTCGCCCCGCGTCTGGAAGAGGGGATCGTGTCCGTCGAGTGGTGGGCTGCGTCCCGCGCGATCCAACAAGTCGCGTTCCCCAACCTACGCCCAGTCCTCCAGCGTGCCTGGGACCTGGCCGAAGGCGCTTGAATTCGCCCGGGTCGGCTGTGACCCCGCACGCTCCCACGGGTCCGAGCCCCCGCTCATGAGCGGCCCCGAAATCGCGCTCCTGGTCGAGGGCTTCGACCCCGCCCGGGGGGGGACAGAGCGCGCAGTGCGCGCGCTAGCGGAGGCTTGGGCCAGCGAGGGTCGTGCGGTGTCGGTCTATACCCCAGCCAGTCGCCTCGGGCCTGAGCTCCCAGCGCCTGCTCGACAAGTCCCCGTCGCGCTCCGAGACCTCCCCCGACCCCTCTGGGCACGCAGCGCAGCGCGTCAGTTGGCGCGCGCCGCGCGCGCCGACAATGCCCGCCACTTGATCGCGTGCGGGAAACTCCTGGGCGGCGACCTCTATTGGCCACACGGAGGCTCACAAGCCGCGACACGCGCCGCGAGCCTCGAGGGTCGCGGGCGCTGGGCGCGGCTTGGGCGACGCCTGCGCGTCTCCGAGTGGGCCTACAACGGAATCGAGAGGCGCGCGGC
>JAESQQ010000072.1 GCA_016765095.1 Planctomycetota bacterium
CCCCGTCGACCCAGGAGCGGTCGTGCTCGAGACGGGCGCTGTCGCGATCGGGGGCGTCTTTAGGAGGGGCGCTGGGAGGTCTGGGTCGAGGTAGCCGAGGGTGCTTTGGAGGAGCTGGGTTCGCTGGGCGAGTCCGATCGACTCGATCGGGAACCCCAGGGTCAGGACGCGGTTTCGAATTCCCGTCGCGGCTCCCGGTGCTCCGCTCGTCTCGTAGGACAGGAGCGCCTCAGCGCCGGGGCTCGGACGGAGCACGTCTGGGCTGCTCGCCACGTAGCGACCTTGGCTGAAGTCGAGGTTGCCGAGGCCTGCAAAGGGCCCGCCTGGTGTCGGACGAGCGAGCGAGACGCCCGCGTCGTCTCTGACGTATTGCGCTCCGAGCTGGGCCTCGAGGAACAGGGCGCCTCCGCCTTGCCCACCCAGGTCGTAGCCGAGTTCGGTTCCGCTCACGAGCAGCCGACCCCCTCCAACGAGGTAGTTGCTCAGGAGTTGCTGCTCGTTGGCGTCGAGCGTGCCGTCGACGCTCCCCTGGCGGCCAAGGAGCCAGTCCACGAAGCCGTAGGCAGTGAGGTCGACGCCGCTCCCGCCGACGCCTGAGTCCTGGGCGTAGTCGAGTCCGACGTGGCTCGGGAGCGTGGCCGCGAGCGCCGAGACGTGCTCGCGGGAGTAGTCGTAGGTGTAGCGCTTGGCCCAGTTGGTGCTCGTGAACCGGTAGGAGCGTGTGAAGCCGTCGACGAGCAGGACCCGGCTCCCGTTCTCTTCGCCGACGATCGCGCCGCCGACGGGAGTCGCGAGGCCTTCGCCGCCGGCGTTGGTTCCAGTGACCTTCACGAACACTCGCTGGCCCGGCGTGAGTCCCGTGAGGACGTGCTGGGTGCCGCTGACCGCGACGCCGTCGTCGAACGCGAATCCGTTCGGGCTTAGATAGACCCGGTAGCCGGTCGGGGCGGCGCCCGGCTCGAGGCTGTCGAGGACGGCCTCCCAGGAGACGCGGAGCTCGCCGGCGCCGGCGTTTTCGATTCGGAGCGCGCTCGGAGGGAGCGGGGAGACCGTGGCGTTGGCGTCGAAGCTGCGCAGGATCGCCTTGTAGATCGCGCGGCCCGTGGCGTGGCGGAAGGCGCCGTCGCGGAGCCGAGCCGAGTCGCTCGCGCTGTCGTGGAACGCGAGCTCGACCAACGTGCTGGGCATGTTTCGGCACTCGCGCAGCTCGCCGAAGTTCGCGAGGTTGGTTCGCCGGTCGGACCAGCTCGGGTCGAACTCGCCGCGGACGGCCCTCACGATCTCGGCGTTGAGGAGGTCGCGGAGTCGATCGCTGGCGGCGGTTAGCGGGGTCGGGTTGCTGGTGTGGTATCCGGAGGGCCCGACGCCGTTGCGGCCGTTTCCGAAGCTAAAGCTGGAGGTCCCGGTGCCGCCGCCGGCGTTGGTGTGAAGCGACACGTAGGCGAAGTCACTCCGCCAGCGGGTCACGTCGCCGCCCGCGAGCCAGGTCGCGTATTCGGGGCGGATCGTGACCTCGCCTCGACCCGACGTGTAGCCCTTGTGGGCTAGGAAGTCCTTGGCGCCTTCGCGGTAGCGAGCCTGACCGCTGGCGCCGACTCCGCCTCCAAAGCGCACGGCGTCCGCGATCACGAACTTGGTCGTGTCCGAGCCCTGGTTGCTGACGACGACCTTCCCGCTCGTGCCGGCGCTAAAGCCCCACTCGCCGAGGAAGCGCCAGTGGTTGCCCATCACCGCTTGGGTCAGGCGAACTTCGCTCACGCCGCCCGCGTGGTGGACCCGGTAGAGGGCGTCTACGGCGCGGTTTCCGCCGTGGGTGAACCAGACGTAGACGGGGTAGACGCCGTCTGCGGGGATCGTGGGCGTGAACTCGGCGGTCGCGGTCTCTTGGGGCGCGCTCGCGGCGAAGCGGTAGCGATTCCCGTAGTGAGCGGGGACAACCGTCGAGTCGCTCCAGGCTCCGGTCTCGCTGTAGCCCGCCGAGCGGTCGTCGACGACGACCTCCTCGGTTTGAAAGCTTCGCTCACGGCAGCTCTCGACCCGCAGCCCGGCGCCTGCGAGGTAGCGCTGGATCACCTCAATGAAGATCTCATTGGTGTGAATGTCCTCGCGGATCTCGTTGAGGAAGGGGCGCTGCCAGCGCCAGACTCCGTTCAGGCGTTGATAGCCGTGACCCGGACTGAAGACCAGGTTCTTGCCACTGAGGGCCCCCTGCTCGTTGGGAACCAAGTGCTCGTTGGCGCTCGCCAGACCCCCGACCAAGAAGACCAGGGCGATCAAAACTAGGGCTTGGACTCTGAACACGTTCTCTCCTCCGCTTTCAGGGTTCCAAGAGCACCCCCCATGCCTGGGGATAAACCCTTCCCCCACAAGGCTTCTCACCCCAACCGAG
Source organism: Planctomycetota bacterium (assembly GCA_016765095.1). GTDB lineage: Bacteria > Planctomycetota > J058 > J058 > J058 > NORP233. The sequence goes on from JAESQQ010000072.1 coordinate 2,390, forward strand.
GGGTGGCCTGAAAAGGGCCTGAAAGAACTGATTCCATTGCCGGGTGAACCGCATCCGTCACGGGCCCTACTCGGGTCGTGGTGCTCTACGACGCGGTCGGGGGCACAAGAGAGGTAGCCGAACCCTCGGCAGAGGCGTGCAGAGTTTTCTTGGGAGGAGCGAAGAACTGACCAGAACAGCCGAGCCGGGCGGGCGAGAGCGTTTCAAAAAGAAAGCGCTCCTGCTCGGACGAGGGCCCTTCGGGTGCGGCTATGATCGCGCCATGATCTCGGGCGACGAGCTGGCGTTCGTTCGCCTGGCTATGCGTAAACGCCTCCTGCGGGCCGACCAGGTCAAGCAGGCCGTGGAACGCAAGAAGTGGGACACCCCGGATCGCTCTCTGCGGAGCATCCTGGTTGACATGGGCGCCCTCGACAACGACGAGGTCGTCAGCATTCGCGACGAGCTCCGCTCCGGGAAGCGACCCGGAGGCGAGCGCAAGCAGCGCGCGACCCAAGTTGGGCGCGATGAGCGCGCGCGCGAATCGTCCGACGACGAACACGGCGTCCCAACTCTCCTCGCGGGCTACCGACTGGGCAAGCTCCTGGGGGCCGGCGCCATGGGCGCGGTCTACGAGGCAGTCAACGTCGACCTCGACCGTGAGGTCGCGCTCAAGATCCTCCTCACTGACGGAGTCCCGAGCCCCCGCGCGGTTCAGCGCTTTAAGCGCGAAGCTCGCCTCGCCGCGCGCCTCGACCACCCGAACGTGGTCCGGATCTACGAGGCGGGTCAGGACCAGGGCTATCACTACATAGCCATGGACAAGGTCGTCGGTCACTCGGTCGCCGAGCTGATCACCCTCGCGGAGATGACTCCGCGCCGCGCGGCGCACGTGATGCGAAAAGTCGCCCTGGCCGTTGGCTACGGACACCAGCAGGAGGTGATCCACCGGGACCTCAAGCCCGCCAACATTCTCGTGGAAGCGTCCAGCGGCGAGGCGCGTGTGACCGACTTCGGGCTCGCGGTCTTGGCCGAGCCGGACGAGGACGATCGCCTGACTCGGACCGGGGCGGCGGTCGGGACTCCGGCCTACATGGCGCCCGAGCAGGTCCGCGGTCAGCTCGACCAGATCGACGCCCGGACCGATATCTACTCGCTGGGGGCGACGTTCTACGAGATGCTGACCAGCTCGCCGCCCTTTGAGGCCTCGACTTTCCTCGAGCTGGCCAAGCAGATCTGCGACGTCGACCCGACCTCGCCCCGCAAGCGGAATCGCGAGGTCCCGCTCGACCTCGAGACGATCTGCCTCAAGGCCCTCGAGAAGCGCAAGACGGAGCGGTATCAGTCCGCCGAAGAGATGGCGGAGGACCTCGCCAACTTCCTCAACGACGAGGAGATCCAGGCCCAGCGGCCGAGCATTGGGAAGCGGATCGCGCGTTGGTCCCGCCGGCGTCCAGCGCTGGTGGCGGGCATGGTCGGGTTCTTGGGCGTCGTGGTCGGGGCGGCGGCGTTTTACTTCTCGCTGCCCGGCACGGTGAACGTGACCAGCGTCCCCTCTGGCGCGGTGATCCTGGTCGACAACGAACCCCAAGGCACGACTCCAATTGAGCTCACGCTCGACGCGGGGTCTCATGAGTTCCGGTTCCGGCTCGAGGGCTTCTTGCTTCAGGCCCGTGGGATCGACGAGATCCAAGTCGCCCACGGGAGCTCGTTTCCGGTTGCCGCCAGTCTGGTCAGCATCAAGGGCGTGTTGGAGATCCCAGCCTTCAAGGAGCCCGGCGCCAAGGTCCGGATCTACAAGCGGGGCGGGGCTTCGCTCGTTCGCGAGGCCGCGACGCCCTTTGAGGGCGCGATCCTGGGGGGGACTACGACGTCGAGGTCATAGCTCCTGGCTACAAGAGCCCGCCTCGTGAGGAGGTCTCGGTCTCGGCTGGAGGCCTGACGCGCGCCTTGCAGTCCGCCAAGCTCGTGTTGGACCCCACGCGGGTCGTCGTCTCGGCCGACCCCAAGAACGTCGTGCTGGCTTGGTCTCGGGGCGAGGGACGGTTCGTGGCGCCCCATGCCTTTGGCGGCTCGGGCAAACACGTCGTGACCGGCTACAAGCCGGGCTACCTGCCGCGCGGCTTCGAGCTGGACGTCGCGGCGGGCGA
>JAESQQ010000744.1 GCA_016765095.1 Planctomycetota bacterium
CCGTGGCGGGGCACTTTGGCGTGCGCGGCGGCGGCTACACCATGAGCAACGGCGGTGCCTGGGACATGGACAAGGCCGCCGCGATCGCGGCTCCAGCGGCGCCGACGCGCCTGATCAACATGAACCAGGCCGGGCGCGCCCTGACGGGCGAGTTGGAGACCGTCGCCGCCGGCCCCCCGATCTCGCTCGTGATCAACTACGACGCCAATCCGCTCACGACTTTTCCCGACCAGGAGCGAGTCCGGGCCGGACTTCTTCGCGAGGACTTGTTCACGGTCGTGTTCGAGCAGGTCTTCACGGACACGTCTCGCTATGCCGACTTGCTCTTGCCGGCGACGACGTTCCTCGAGCACGACGAGCTCCGTCGCAGCTACGGGGCTCTGATCTGCCTCCGCTCGCGCCCTGCGATCGCGCCCCAAGGCGAGGCGCGGAGCAACGTCGAGGTGTTCGGAGCGCTCCTCGATCGCCTCGGCCTCAGCCAGCCGGACGACCCGACGACGCCCGACGAGCTGATCGAGGCCTTGCTCGGTCCCGAGCGCGCAGCGCGCCTCGATGCCGAGGGGAGCCTCGTGCCTCCCTGCGGCGCGCACCCGATCCAAATGGTCGACGCGACGCCGAACACCTCCGACGGGAAGATCCACCTCGTGCCAGCGGACCTCGACGCCGAGGCCCCAGGGGGCCTCTACGCCTTTCGTGAGCCCCAAGTCCTCGAGCGCTTCCCGCTCGTCTTGATCTCGCCAGCCAGCCAGCGCGCGATCAGCTCGACTCTGTTCCAACTCCACGAGGGGATCGTTCCGCTCGAGTTGTCTGCCGAGGACGCCGTCGCTCGCGGAATCAAGACTGGCGATCGTGTCCGGGTTCACAACGACCTCGGCGAGGTGATCACTTCAGCCAAGGTGAGCGAAGAGGTCCGCTCCGGCGTGGTATGCCTCCCCAAGGGCCTCTGGGCCAAGCACACCCTCAACGGCGCGAGCTCCAACGCCCTCTGCCCCGACTCCCTGACCGATCTGGCCGGCGGCGCCTGCTTCAATGACGCCCGGGTCGAGGTTGTCTCCGCCCAACCGTGAGTCGCAGGTCATAGCGTTCCTCCTCGTCGACTAGCGTCAGCGACTGACGAAGAAGAACTCGCCCCGCGGGGTCCCGCACTTCTAGGGTCCATGTGCCGGACGGGAAGACCACATTCCCAAAGCTCCGCTCCCTTCCGTCGAGGTGCTGGCTGAAGGCCTCCCCCTGGGGTCCGACGACGACCAGGTCGCAATAGGGCGGGAGGGGGCCCTCAACACGACCGCGGACTTTGGCCCAGCAGACGGCTAACAGCTCGACTCCCTCTAAGACTTGTCCCGCGCGCAGCTCGAGGCGTCGCTGGAGAGGCAGGAAGCTGCCCTTTCCTCCTCGCAAGGTCACGAGGCCAGGCGGCACTCCCTCGAGCTCGAAGCGGCCCTGGGCGTCGGTCTTCGCTTGACGACCACCGGCCTCCACGGGGAGTCCCTCGAGGGGTTGGCCCGCGCGGTCGAGCATTCGGCCGCGAATCCTCGCCCCCACGCGGGACCGATCCGCCTCGGCGTAGAGGACGAGGTCCAAGCGATCGTCGGCCCTCACTACGTGCTGAGAGGAGCTCCGCAGATAGCCTTTGCTGGAGAGCGCCACGTCCACCTGACCTGCCCGCGGCAGCCTCAGGCGGACCTGCCCCTCAGCGTCGGTCTGCACCCTGACGCTCGAGCCGTGCATGGAGACCTGCACGTCGACGAGGCTCAGGGGGCGCTTCCTTTCGTCGACTACGCGGAGGTGGGCGAGGGGTCCATTGGGCAGCTGGAGGGAGAGTGGGCCAGTGCCGACTTGATCTAGCCAGCGTCTCACCGAGAGAGAGCCGGGGACCTCGATTCTGAATTCACCGCCGGGAGACAAGTCCACTGCGTCGAAGCGGAACTTCCCGCCTGGGGCCAGGTCGACGCCGTTGGAGCGCTGCTCACCCTCTCGGCGGAGCGAGATTCGGCCGCGGGTGACGGCTTGACCGGCGGGGTCAAGGACCACACCGGCGACCGAGCCTGTTGGGGTGGGGGCGAGGCGGACCTCGACCTCGCTGATCTTCCCCTCCCTGACCAAGGCCTTGACCTTCGTGGGCGCGTCGTGCCCGCTGGGGTCGCGGACGGAGATCAGGACTTCGCCCGCGGGTATGTCCCAGAGTTCGATCGAGTCGTCGTCGCGTTGAAGACTGAAGCTCAACGTCTCTTGCTTGCGGATCTCTCGCCCTTCGACTCTGACCTCGAGGTTGGACGAGCTGAAGGGGCTCTCCAGCGGCCGACCCTCGGCGTCGCGGATATGGAGCAGGAGGGCTCCACCGGGGACCGGCTCGTCAAGGACCAGCCCGCGAACGAGGGGGCTAGCTTCGCCCGCCCTCGGTTCGAGCCAGACGCGACCGCTTCGCTCTCGGGTCCGCGCCAGGACCCAAGACCCTGACGAAACGGAGACCGAGAAGAGCCCCTCCGCGTTCGCCGTCGAGTTCACGGCCGAAGGCCTCTGGCTGCCCTCCCAGTAGGGGAGGGACTGCGAGATAGGCACTTCGGGGTGCGCGTAGATTCGCGGGGGGACAATCACCATGGCGCCTCGCACCGGCGCGCCTGCCGAGTCGACCACGCGCAACTCCAGGACCACCCGCTGAGCCGAGGATCGGCTGGACGCAGGAAGAGGGACCCGACTGCTGGCGACGTCTGGGGTTGTTCCGTCCGGGAAACCTCTCGCGGCCGGGGTCGTCGCTCTCCCTCGACCCGCCGACTCGACCGCGGCGGTGTCTCCCTCTTCTCGAGGTGCCTCAGGGAAGCCTCGGGGGTCTGGCCTTCGCTGCCCACCCGGACGGGGGAAGGATCGCTCTTTGTCAGGACGATTGCGGCGCCGACTCCCCCTGCCAAAAGCGCTACGAGCGCCAGCGCGGAGACCCAGAGGCCAGTGCCCTTGGTCGCGCCGGTCATGAGCGCCTCCGCCGGAGGCGCGGGCGGGGTGGGTGGCCCCGCAGCCTGGCCCAACAAAGCCTCGGGCGAGGGCGGCGGAGGTAGCGCTCCCTCGGCCTCCTGGAGGAGGGCCAGGATCACCGCGCTGCTCAACCCGAACGCCGGCTTCATTGAACCTTGCAGCGCCTCCAGTCCCCGGCGCATGCGGGAGGCGACGGTGCCGACGGGAATCCCCAGCGACTCAGCGACCTCTTGGAAGGTCAGCCCATAGAGGTAATGGAGGGTCAGGGCTTCGCGGTGCTTCGGACCCAGGCGCTCGAGGTGCTCGTGGACCTCAAAGACCGCCTCGCGGTCCTCGGTGACTTCTCCCCGAGCCACGTGCCCCTCGTGGTGGCGACGACGTCGACGCGCGCGAAGCTGTTTCTTGGCGGCGTTCTCGACGATTCGAAAGAACCAGGACGAGAAGCCTCGCGTCGGGTCGAAGTCGCCGGCGTGCTTGAGTACGTTGACGAAGGCCTCTTGCGCGGAGTCCTCGGCGCTGGCCGGGTCCTTCGTAAAGCGAAGCGCGACCCGGTAGGCGGACTCCCAGTGGCGCTCGAGGAGCGTCTCAAGGGCTGCCTGGTCGCCCCCGGCCAAGCGGGAAATCAGCACTCGGTCGTCGGTCATGGTCGGCATTCTCACTTCGATCCCCCTGTTTTCAGAATCCCTATCCCGGCGGAGGGGGTCACACATTCATTGCTCTCTAACTGCCTATGCTTTAGCGGCTTAAGGCTGGGAGAGATCGCGACGGCCTGGAGAGCGGGGGCAAGTCATTGATGATCTCGCGGGCCTTGCCTCGGGGCGCCTTGAACGGCTTTCCCAAGGGCGGGAACAACCGCCCTCGATTCCGCCGTCTGAAACGCAATCGGCTTGAGGGCCTTGGGGGGGAAGGACCTAGGACGCGGCGTTTGGCTTGCTCAAGCGAAACGCATGAACCTCCCTCGGATCCTCATTGGCGGAATTCTCCTCGTTGGCCTGCTCTCCTCGCAGGCTGCTGGCCAGGCTTGCTGCGGCGTCGTCGACGCCGAGGCTCCTGGGATCACGGGGAGGCTGACTCAGGCTGCTGAGCCACCCGCGACCTCCCGCGCCCCGCGCTTCGAGCTGAAGGAAGTGAGGAGGGTCCTCGACGACTTGATTCGGACCTCCTACCCCGAGCTCTCGCGGATCCGATACGTCCTCTACACCTTCAAGAGCAAGACGATTCGGTTTCGCAGCAACGTGCGGATTCGCAGCTTGTTCTTTGGCAAGCGCGTTTATCGGATCGGAGTCAACCGCTCGGTGCTCGCGGATCCGCCTCCGCCCGGTGCCCTGCGCGCGGTGCTGGCCCACGAGCTGGCTCACACCCTCTACTACCACCAACGGACTCGCGGGCAGGTGATCAAGACGGCTCGGATCTTCTTCAACCGTCGGGCGCAGATCGACTTCGAGCTGGCCACCGACCTCGAAGCCGCTCGCCGAGGATTCGCGGGAGGGCTCGAGGAGTATCGTCGCTGGGTCGAGCCCCGCCTCCCCAAGGCCAAGGCCGCCGGCTACGCGGCGAAGTATTACGAAGCGGCTGACTTCGTGTTGCTCGGCCGGGTCGCGCGCTCGCGACCTGACCTCCTCTTGGCGTGGCAGCCCAACCCTCCCCGCACCCGCGCGGAGATCGAGGCCCGCTGGCTCGCTGCGCGAGCGCGCTCGAAGCCTTGAGCGGCGGTCCGCCGGCTCCCCGCCCTACCGCGGGTCCGAGGGCAGGCGGAGATCGGGCGCTGCTTGAGGACCGCGGCCAACTCGTCGCGAGCTTCCTTGGAGCCACCGAGCGCCTCTCGATACCAAGCTGCAGCCTTGGTGTCAGGGGCGATCGCCCCCGCTAGACTTCGGGTCGATGGACACTCCTCCCCCCTCGCCAGAGCCC
>JAESQQ010000073.1 GCA_016765095.1 Planctomycetota bacterium
GCGCCGAGCCTCGGGCAGGAGCGGCGAGCCCTGAGCCAGCCGCTCCAGCGCCAACCGCGCTCCGGCGGGGTTCTGCTCAGACTCGGCCGCCGCAGCCACGAACGCACCTTGAGCAGCCTCGCGAGGCGAAGCAGGAGCGGAGACCTGCCCGAGGGCCCAGAGCGCGGCGAGGGTGCAGGCCACGGCGATCAAGCTGGCGGACGGGTGCTCGCGAGGGCGCCAGGCGTAGTCCCGCTCGGCGAGGGCGCGCTGGAGTCCGGCTCCGAGCGTCGCCAGGCTTGGTCTTACGCCGGCGCGGCTGTCCAAGGCTCGCTCGAGGAGATCGACCAGGACCGGCGAAATGCGTCCGACGGGAACCCTGTCTTCGCGGGGGAGGCTCGAGGTCAGGAGCAAGGTCGCGGTCGTGGCGAGCCCGCGCACGATCTCGGATTCGCTCCCGGCGGGAGCCTGGGGGTCAATGCTCCGCAGGTGGGGCGGGCTCGGCGAGAACGCGAGCGCAGCCGGGTCGAAGGCGGCGGCTAGTTTCGCTTGCTCCCTGATCAGGGTCACGAGCTCGAGCACCCAGCTCAACCGGGTCGGGAGGTCGGCCCCGCGAAGGGCGTCTAGCGCAATGCGGTCGGGGTCGAGGAGCGTGGCGGTCTCGAGGCGTGCGGGCTGGCCGGCCCAGTCGGGGACGAGGGCGCCCAAGGGGTAGAGCGAGTCGGGGAAGGCGTCGGTCAAGGCCCCGCCCTCGCCCTGCTGCCAGCCTAGCTGGAAAGGGCTGACCGCGATCCCGTTCGGCTCGCCCACAGAGACGAGGCAATTCCCGGCTTCCCCACGACCGAGCAAGAGCTGGCGTCCGGCGCCGAGGGGGAGGTCGTCGACGATGACGACCCCTGCCACCAGGCGGCGGCGAATGGGTTCGAGCTCAGTCACGCCGGTTTAAGTCGGTGTCCCGTAGCGGTCTTGCCAGTCGGCCGCGAACTGCATCAGCTTCGTCTCGACGAAGCGCTTGACGCGATCGATCTGGACGCGCTCTTTCGGGAAGTTGACGTAGTCGTGGCGGCGCGGGAAGGCCCCCTCGAGGTCCATGGTGCTCTCGACCGTGATCCCCTGAAGGCTCTCGGTAAGGCGGGTTTGGAATTGAATCGTGCCCCGCAGCTGGCCGCCTTGGCTGAACTCAAACTTCCGCCCGCGGAAGTCGAGCTTGTCTACGTTCTTGCACTCTGGAAAGCGCCGCGTCAGCCACTTCGCGCGGTAGTCGAGGACAGCCAGAATCTTCTGGAACTCCTCCTCAAGGGCCGAATCCTCAGCCTTGAGCGCCTCTTCTTGAGCGACGCGCTCTTCTTCTTCCGCAGTCGCGTCGCCCAGGATGTCCCGGTCGAACTTCCGCGTGAATTCTCCACGACCTGAAGCCATGTGCCCTCGATTCCCCTCAATTGAGGTGGTCTGTTCGGCAACAGGAGATTATCCCGAATGAGGCTCAAGCGCTACCCAGCGGCGCAACCCGAGATCCCTCTCGCTGGGAACCGGGATCTCCTCTCACCCGGGCTACCGGCGAGGGGGTGGACGGAGGTAAAGTCTGGATATGCCCCGGTTCATCGTGATGCGTGGCGTCCACCACAAGTTCCGGGACTGGGTGGGCGAGCGAGCCTCCTTAGGGGCGCACAAAGACAACGACATCGTCATAGAAGGCGATCCCGGCGTCTCTAGGTGGCACTGCACAATTTCTCGACGCAGCGGTCGCTACGTGGTCAAGGACCGCGGCTCCCGTCGCGGGACCTTCCTGAACGGAACCCGGATCGAGGAGAGCGAGCTGACCTACGGGGATCGGCTCTTGCTCGGCGAGACGGTCGTGATCTTCGGGAGCTCGCGGGGTGAAGATCGCTCTGCTCAGCGACTGACCAACGCCCTGATCCTCCAAGAGATCAACAAGGAGCTGAACACCCCCACAAGCGTCGACTCCCTCCTCGAGTTGATCATGGACACCGCGATCCAGCTGATGCAAGCCGAGCGTGGGTTCCTGATCCTGGTCCAAGGCGACCAGCTCGAGTTCCGCGTCGCGCGAAACATTGCCAGCGACTCGATCAAGTCGCCCGAATTCAAGATCAGCAACAAGGTGATTCGAACCGTCGTTAAGACCGGCTCTCCGATCCTGACGAGCAACGCCCAGCAAGACCTCAAGGAGATGAAGAGCATCGCGGCCCTCGAGCTGCGCTCGCTCCTCTGCGTCCCGCTCCGCGGGCGCGACAAGCGACACGTCCTCGGCACGCTCTACCTCGACTCCCAGGCCCGCGACTCGAGCTTCGATCACGCCGGGAAGGACCTCCTGATGGCCTTCTCCGATCAAGCCGCGATCGCGATCGAGAACGCCCGCCTCGCGCGCGCCGAGAAGCAGCGCGAGGCGATGCTCTCGGAGCTCCGGGTCGCAAGCCGGATCCAGCTCGCGCTCCTGCCGCGCGAAGACCCCGAGATCCCCGGAATGCAGATCTCGGGGCACATGAAGACCGCCCACGAAGTCGGCGGGGACTACTTCGACTACATCTGGGGCCCGACCCAAGACGACCAACGCAACCTCTACATAGCGATCGGAGACGTGTCCGGGAAAGGTGTCCCGGCCGGACTCGTGATGGTCATGGCGCGCTCGATCCTGCGCTCGCTCGTGGCCCGCAACCCTCGCCCGAGCGGCATGCTCCGCGAGGCGAACCGGCTCCTCAAGCAGGACCTCAAGCCGGGCATGTTCATGAGCATGCTCTTGATCACCCTCGACGGACCGACCGGGCGCCTGCTCCTCGCGGGCTGTGGCCACGAGCGCCCCCTCGTCTACCGCGCCGCGACCCGAAAAGTCGAACGCGTAGACCTCGGGGGACTCGTGCTCGGCGTCGTGGCAGACATTGGGCCCTACCTCGCCGAAGAGCGCCTGAACCTCGAGCCGGGGGATCAGCTCTTCCTCTACACCGACGGCGTGACCGAGGCCATGGACGTAGACCACAAGCCCTTTGGGATCGAGCGGGTCGAGGACCTCCTCCGCCACCACGGGACCCAGCCCCCCGCAAAGCTCGTCGAGGCCTTCCTTGACGCCCTCGAGTTCCACTCAGGCGGTGCGGACCAACACGACGACATCACAATGATCGCGATCCGCCGGCTCTCCTAAACCGGAGGCCACGATTCTGAGAGGTCGCCCACGAGGGTGGTCTCACGACTCCTAAACCGGAGGCCACGATTCTGAGAGGTCGCCCAC
>JAESQQ010000074.1 GCA_016765095.1 Planctomycetota bacterium
CTCTCCACATCCAACCCCGCTACAGTTCGTCTCGGAAGTCCTGGCAAGGCGCGCCGAGGTCCAGCAATCTTGCTGGATTGTGACCGAGGCAGCAACGCAGCCAGGGCTTTCGAGACGAGCTGTAGCTAGCTAGCGCTCGGAGAGGTCCCTTCGCGCCTGGCGATGGTCGGGACAACCACAGGACCTCCACTGGCCGTTGCACCAATCGCTTCGCGGAGGAAACGTGATCTCCGTGGTCAGCGGGGTGCTCGAGGTTGGCTCGCGGTCCGGGACGCCCAAGGCGGGAACAGGCCGGCCAGCCTCGTGCGGCCCTCCACAGCACGAGCTCAAGAGAAGGATCGAAGTCATGAATGGAAACAGAGACGTCTTCATTCCCTAGTTCTTAGGCGACCCAGGCCATCGCTAAGTCACCGAGCGGTCACCTGCCGGAGACTCGGCTTGGCTCGCGGCCAGATCGCCGGCCACACTGAGCTTTCGCTGGAGAGCCTGCCTGGCAGTTTGGCTCAAGACTCTTCTTCGAGAGGCTCGTCCAGTGGCACGCTAGGTCCCGCGAAGACTTGGAACGCGCGAGGGCGGTGTCCTGCGAACTGTCAGCGGACCTTGGCAGTGAACCCGAGGACACGCCGCCGTCGGCCGGACGAATCTTGAAGACGGCGCACGCCGTAGTGGTCCTTGTCGTGGTGATCGCGGCCTTCCTTGGGCCCGCTAGAGCCCGCTCATGGAAGGGCTGTTTTTTATGAGGGGCTGCGCCCCTCCTCGTCGCTTCGCTCCTCACCTCCTCTCGGGGTTCACCCCAATGCCAGGCGACGAACGGTCCAAGTTCAGGCGGAGGAACGGCTTGGGTCACCAAAACACGGAATATCAACAGAAAATAGCAACGGCAACAGGAATCAACTCGCGCGTTTCGAGCGGTCGGTGCGAAAGCCCTGGGAGCGCGACGAGTTGCTGCCCCTCGCTGATTGCCTGCTCGAAGGTGCGACGCGAGAACCGCGACGTCCCGACCAACCTAAACAGGTCCTGTCGGGACTTTCATTCCGATTACCATTCTCTGTTTCTTTGTTGATACTCCGTGTTCGAACAATCCAACCCAAGCCTGTCTTCTTCAAAGACTTACGCCGTTCATTGCCTGGCATTGGGGTTCACCCGGGTTCACCCCAAGGGGGGGCCCCTTGGGCCCCCCTGATTTGGTTGGGATCGTGGCTGGCGCTCCTCCTCGTGGCTTTGCCCCCAATCTGGTTGGGATCGATTCGGCAAGCGCAGCCAGCACTTTCAGGACGGGCTCTAGCTACTTCGGCTCGCGACTTTTATCCATGAGAGCGCGCTGGCGGCGAATGATCCGCTTGAGTTGCGCCACGATCTCGGCCAGCTCCTCGATTCGGCCCATTCGATCCGCGATCTCGCGGATCGCCGCCGAGACGTCACGCGAGGCCTGAGCCGCGTCGGCCGCAAGCGCAGGCAGCTCGGCCTCCGCCGCTTCGTCAGCAGCCTCGGCCGTCGCCAACCCGCGGGCCAGCTCGTTCTTTCTCAAGTCCGCCAGCGCCTCGATCACCTCGGTCCGGAGCCGCGTCCGCGTCGGCCCGTCGAGGATCTCGTTGCTCTCCATTTCAGTGACGACTTGAGCCACCGCCTTTGAGCAGCGACCGACCGCACGCCTCACGTCGCGGTGGACCGCCGGGCCACGCGGGATCGTCTTGGGGTCGAGGCTGGCCTGGGCGCGCCCAAGCTCGTCCTCGTCGCGAGCCAGCTTCTCGAGGAGCTGGCGTTGCTCATAGAGCCGCCGGAGGAGCTCGTTGAGGAGCTGCTCCTCACTCACGATTCGAAGCGTGATCGTCGGGGAGACCCCGCGCTGAGCCTCGCCGGGCCGACCGTCGCGGACCGCAGCCCAAAGACGCAGCGACATTTTGGGCTCAAGCCTGAGGCCCTTGAGCTCCAGAACACCCCTCGCCGTGGCCTCGGGCCCGCTCAAGGCCGGCTCGGCCGCGATCCCGCGCTCGCGGTCGTCGGGCCAGCCTCCCTCGGGCGGCTTGGCGTCCTTCTTGGGCTTGGCGCGCCCGCCGGGCAGGACCCGCAGCTCCCCTCCGCTGAGGCCGTGATCGTCCTTGCCCGTGATCGTGTAGCCGATCTTGGCCCGCTTGGTCACGTTCAGGCCAACCCCGCTCAACTCCAGGCGCGCCCCAGGCGCGTTGTCAGGAACCGCGACCACGCTGAACTGGGGCGGCTGACTGAGCTCAGCCTGATCCTCGTCCAGCACGCCGATCGTGAGCTGAGTCGTTCGCTCGACGATCCAGCGCCTCGCCAGGACGCGCTTTTGGGTCTCCCCTGGGAGCGAGGCCAGCTCGCAGGCGACGCGGGTGGTCACCTCGGCGCCCGTCGCCCGCTCAGTCACCCAAGCCTCGCGGAGTGGCTTGGTCGCCCGCGCCGTGAGCACAAGCTCGGTCCCGACTGGGAAGCTGAGGCTGCTGCTCTCGAGCAAGAGCTTGCGCGGCTTCCTTCCGGTGTAGGGCGGAGGACGCGCTTCGATCTCGATCGAGTCGACGAAAGGCGGCACGACCGCCTTGAGCTCAAAGGGCCCGATTCGGCTGTCCCCGCCCTTGATCCAAAACGTGAAGTCGTTGGGCACCCGCTCGACGTGCAGCACGAACCGGCTCTTCTGCTCGACCGTTCGCCCAAGGGACGGGTCATATCGCGCCTCTGCCTGCGGGCCGCGATCGTCAAAGGGAGACGGGTCCTCAGCGCCAGGCAACCCTTCGGCGATCAAGTAGACCCGCTGTGGGGTGACGCCCTCGCGAACTCGGACCGCCAACTCAAGGTCAGCTCCGCGGGGAACCCGAATCGTCTGACCGACCTCGCTCATGGGCCGCCCGTTGACGCTGACCAACTCGAGGTAGGTGTCCTGGGGCCATTGAGCTTGGCTCGAGAGGAGCAGATTCCGCTCACACCAGGTCCCGGCCTCCGCAGGAAAGCCAAAGCTCAGCGCGGAAATCAACGCGATCCCAAGCGCCGCCAGCCCGACCCGCTTCAAGACAGGCTCGAGGGGAACCGCCGGTGCCAAGTCGAGTTCACTCGAAGCCAAGTGCTCGGCCTGGCGGACGACCTCCGCGGTCAACTCGGCGCTCGTCCCAGGGACCGCGCTCTGGACCGCGAACTGGACCGCGCTCAGCAGGCGCCAGCGGAGGCTGGGGTTGGCGCGCTCAAGCGCCCGGGCCAGCTCGGCGTCGGGCAACTCACGACTCAAGGGTCGAATCAGACGCCACCAAAGCGTCCAGCCGACGCCCAGCGCCCCGATCCCCCAGAGCGTGGCGCGCGTCCCCCAAGCAAGGCGCAGCGGGCGGTCGAGGGCGTAGCTGATCGCGCACCAGACCAAAAACACACCGACCAGGCGGGCGGCTCCTCGGCCGAGGAGCGCGAGCCGAACGCGAGTCCGGAGGCCTTCGAGCTGGCTGCGGACGTTGGGACCAAGACGGAGCGGCGCGCTCATATCATCTTGCTCCGCTTGCGAATGCCCCACTCGAGACCGAGCAGCAGCACGATCAAGAGCACCGTGTGCCAGCCGTCCCAAAGCGGGATCGGCGGCTCGGCCACGGTCAAGGGCTCGGTCCGACTCGGGATCTTGTCAGGCAACCCCTCGAGGTCCGCCGGCGCCACGAGGCCCCCGCCGCTGGTGACGCTCGCGATCCCCTTCAAGAGCGGCTCGTTGAGGTTGGTCTCGAGGAACTCGACGTCCGAGCGCGTCACGGTCAGCGAGAGAGTCTCGGGCGGGCGCCCCGGCTCGTCGTCGGGGAGCTTGATCGAGACCTCGACGGTGCCCGTCTTGGCGGGCAGATACCCGGCCTCGAACCAGCCCTTGCGGCCCTC
>JAESQQ010000075.1 GCA_016765095.1 Planctomycetota bacterium
GACTGAAGCTGCGTAAAAGCGGGGGAGGGTTGCTTGCGGTGTATCTTCGCGACGAGGGCGCGCAGCGTCGCGAGCCCCGCCCCCGCAGCGGTCCGCAGCCCGTGACCCCGTATCGCGAGAGGGAGGCTCACGCCCTACTTCGGCGGGGCCTGATGTGGCCGTGGCTCGAGCGTCGCCTTGAGGGTCAGCGTCTGCCCCCCTCGCACGACCCCCAGCACCACGACCGAGCCCGCGGGGAGGAGCGAGATCGCGTTCTTGAAGCGCAGCGGAAGTCCGATCGACTCGCCGTCGACGCTCACGATCCGATCCTGGGGGCGGAGCCCGGCCCGCGCCGCAGGCCCACCTGGAGTCACCGAGTCGACGATCGCTCCGCCTTGTTCGCTGCTCTCGGTCCGAAACCGGAGCCCGAGCCAGCCGCGACGGACGTCTCGGCCCGCCCGGAGGTCGGCCAAGACCGCGACCACCTGGTGAATCGGGATCGCAAACCCGACGCCCACGTTGTGACGCAGCCCGCTCCGAATCGAGATTCGCCCATTGATCCCGACCAGGCGACCCTCCAGATCAAAGAGCGGGCCCCCCGAGTTGCCAGGATTGACCGAAGCGTCGACTTGGATCGCGTCGCCGTAGACCTTCTCTCGCCCGCCCTGCGCGCGGTGAAGAGCGCTCACGATCCCCAGGCTGACGGCCGGAGCGTGATCGTCTCGCGCCAATCCGAAGGGGTTGCCCATAGCGAGCACGGGGTCGCCGGCCTTGAGCTGGCGAGAGTCGCCGAGCGGCACCGCCGGAAGAGGCGTCCGGGTCACGACCTTGACGAGGGCAATGTCCCCCACGGCGTCCCGCCCGATCACTCGGCCCGGCAGCGTCCGACCGTCTGCCAACCCGACGAGGACCTCGTCCCCCTCGTCCACGACGTGGTCGCACGTCAGCACGTAGCCCTCAGCCCCGATCACGACTCCCGTCCCACCGCTGCGGATCAACCGCCCCCGCGCGCCGGGGAGCTGCCGCTCGTCGCCCGGCAGCGTGATCGTGACCACGCACGAGCGAACGCGCGCAATCACCGCTTGAATCCGATCCTCGTAGGCCCGCGCCTGCTCTAAGTCCGAGGGCGGATCGCTCGCCAGTCCAGGGAGCACAAGCACCGACCCGACCACGGCCGCCAACCACAGAAGTCTCCTCCCCGGGAGGGGGAGGAGAGGTCCTGGCGCCGTTGACTCAGAGCTCATGGCAGGCATTTCACCACAGCGATCGACCTTCACCCCCGACTTGCGCTCGCCGATCGCAAGATCCGCTAGCGAGGCCTCCGGTTGAGGCCCCGGAAAGTTTCTCCGACGGGGGAGCGGAGCCGCGCGCAGGGCCCCTCTTGAGGAACTCGTTCTCACCCCCAATCGGCCGCGCTATCATCGCCCTCGGACCGACCAGAGGAGCGAGTGGCGAGCGAAGCTCAACGAGACCCAAGGCGAGACCTGTTGGCGATCCAACGCCGGCTCTTCCGACGCCTGAAGCGAGAGATCGACGCGACGATCGCCGAGAACCCGGCGAACGTGCAGATCTATCAGGAGGAGTACGAGCGCGACCTGCGCAGATACCAGAGGGTCTCCTCCAAGGCCGAGCTCGTCGGAGCCTGCGCTCAAGCCGACATTGTCTACCTCGGCGACTACCACACGCTCCCCCAGGCCCAAAAGACCCTCGTCAAGCTCCTCCTCGCCCTCAGCCGCCTCGATCGTGAGGTCGTGCTCGGAATGGAGATGGTCCATATCAAGGACCAACCACACCTCGACCGCTACTTGACCGACATGTCTCCAGACGGCGAGACGGAGTTCCTGCGCGCGATCGACTACCGGAGCACCTGGGACTTCCATTGGCCGCCCTATCGGGAGGTGTTCGAAGTCGCTCAGCGGCGCGGAGTCCGAGTCGTCGGGATCAACTCCGACCCCAGCGGCCACTCCCAAGACCACCTCCTCGAGCGCGACTTCCAAACCTCCGAGATCGTCGTTAACGAGATCAAGCGCAACCCCAAGGCCCTGATCGTGATCTTCGACGGCGACCTCCACGTCGCCCGCGACCACCTCCCGCTCCTCGTCGACAACCTGATCCAGCGCGAGGGGCTCCGCCCACGCAAGCACGTGATCGTTCACCAGAACGCAGAGGACATTTGGTGGCAGCTCGCGCGCGAGCGCCGGGAGGGCGTCAACATTGTGTCCCTCGCCGACGACGCATTCTGCGTATTCAACGCCTCCCCGATCGAGAAGCTCCACAGCTACCTGAGCTGGGTTAGCGAACAGGACGTCCTCGAGGTGCCGCTCGTGACCTCGACCTGGGAGTTCCCCGACGATCTAGACGGGCTCGGCGCCGACGAAGACGACGACGAGAGCGACCGCGACGAGGAGCGCGCCGTCGAATACACCGATCAAGTCCACCGCCTCGTGACGACCGTGGCTCGGTTCCTCGGGATCGAGCGCGACGACCTGAGCAACTTCCACCTGTTCACGGTCAACGACCTCGACTTCCTCAACTTCGTAGGCGACGAGGACGGGGCCTTTACCGAGCGCGAACTCGAGGACATAAAGCGCCAGATCCTCAGCAACGAGAGCTACTTCATTCCCAAGGGGGACGTGATCTACCTGGCCGACTTCTCCGTCGTGAACGCAGCCGAGGAGTCGACGCACTTCCTCCACCACCGCTGCTCTGAATACGAATGGGACAAGCCGCGCTCGCTCGCCGTCGACTTCTACTTCCGGATCCTGACCGAGGCTCTGGGGTTCTTCGGCTCCAAGGTCGTCGTCCCGACCCGCGAGTGCTGGCGGGAGCGAGACTGCGAGCTCTACGTCGAACGTCACCGCGCCAAGGAGCGGGAGCGCCGCCGCAAACGCGAGGAGGGGGCTGAGCCTGACCCCAAGGACACCGCGATCCTGGAGGCCGTCCCCGAGGAGCGGATTCAGATTCTCCACAACCAGCGGGTCACCCTGCGAACCTCACGCCTCGTGCTCCACCACAAGAAGCTCGAGCGCCGCTACTTGGAGGAGGGCGAGTGGCCAGGCGCCGGCCGCTGCCTGACCCAGCCGACCGAAGTCCACCTCCTCCTGACCCACATGCTGGGGCACATGCTCGGGGACAAGCTCTACGCGGGCATGCTCCGCGGAGACATTCCCAAGGACTTGGTCCGCCAGCTCTTCTACGAGCCCCTTGAGCGGCCCGGCGTCGGGCTCGCCCGCTACCTCGAGCTCGTCGCCAAGACCCGAGACGTCCCCCACGGACTCCCGAGAGGCGAGCGACTCTAAACCGGAGGCCACGATTCTGAGAGGTCGCCCACGGGGGCAGTCTCACGACTCCCCTCCGCTAGGACGGCGACCTCGCTCAGAATCGTGCTCCGCTTTACTAGGAAGAGTTGGGTGTCGAGAACGGGTCTTAGCTGCGTAGCAGGGCTCCCCCGAGTCCAGCACGTCCTCTTAGGAACTAGTAAACGGGAGCGCACGATCGGGAGGGGTCACTGTCGACCAGCTCTTATGCCGGCAACAACGCTCCCCGTGACCGCTCATGATCGTGAACTCCCGTTTAGAACAGCTCGATCAGCGAGAACACGTGCTCCCAGATCGGGTCGAGTTCGTCCCGCTCGTTGCGCCCAATTCGGATCACGGCGAGGTCCTTCTCGGGCGCGAGCACGATCCGCTGCCCGTGGTATCCACTCGCGTAGAACACGCTGCTTCCGCCTGGGCGCAGCCACCAGTGCGCCCCGTAGGCCTCCTCGCCGTCGTCGTGGGTCGGCGAGCGGGCGTAGTCGACCCAGCCTTCGGGCAGAATCCGTTCCCCGTCCCACTGCCCGTCACGAAGGTAGAGGAGCCCGAAGCGCGCGAAGTCCTCGGGGATCATGTGGAGCCAAGACGACGCAGTGAACGTGCCTGCGGTGTCGAAGCTCGGCAGCGCGGTGCGAATGCCGATCGGCTCAAAGAGCGTCTCGCGCATGAACGCCAGCATCTCCGTCGGCCCTCCGATCGCGTCGCGCAGGATCCTTCCGATCACGTTGCTCGTCCCGCTCGAGTACGAGAACACGCTGCCGGGGTCGTGCTCCAGCGGGAAACCGGCCGCGAACGCGCCCATGTCGTGGCGCCCCGGTCCCGCCAGCATTGGGATCGCGTCCGACTCGCTCGGGTCCACGTACTCCTCACGAAACGCGAGGCCGCTCGACATCCGCAGGAGCTGATCGAGGGTGATCTCGGCGCGGCGGTCGTCCTGCCACTCAGGCACGGGCGCTGGGGCGTAGAGATCGACGAGGCCCTTTTCTGCGGCGATCCCGACCAGCGCGTGGGTCACGCTCTTGGCCATGGACCATGAGACTTGGGTGTAGATCGGGCTCGCGCCGTGGGCGTAGCGCTCGTAGACCAATCGTCCCTTGTGAACGACGAGCAGCGCGTAAGTCACCCCCTGGTCCGGCGCGAGATCGAACACGCTCGCCGTATGGTGCCCAAACGCCGCCGAATCGCTCACGGTCGGCTCCCCCCGCTCCCACGCCAGGGTCGGCCAGGCGAGGTCTTTGGGCTGACTCGGCAGCGAGACGAGGTTCGCTGCCAGGGATTCGGGGCGAAGCATGGGGCCTCCAGGGAGAGCGAAGGTTACCCGGGGGTGGAGTTTGGGGGGGAGCCCGTTTCGAACGGAGGACCTAGTACCTCGACGCAGGGAATCTGACCGATGCAGGGAGGAGTGTTGAACACGGAATATCAACAGAGGAATAGCAAAGGGAACAGGGAATCGACTCGCGCGCAGCCTTCGCTACGCCCAGTTGCACCCACACAGCGTGCAGGAGCCTCGGAGTGGTCTCCATTTCTGTTCCCGTTCCTATTCCCTGTTGATATCACGTGTTCAAGTACTTCCCGACCCTCGCGCACGCGGCTGATCGAGTCAATCCAACAGGCTCCCGACCGGGCCCGACCCCCGCCCCAGCCTGCCTGGTCACCCCGGAATTGATGCCAGAGAGGCCTCGCACGGCTTCCGGCCTGACATATACTCGCGGGGATGACACCTGTGGATAAGTTTCGCCTCGTCGCTAGCGTCGCGCTCGTTGATGGGAATTTGGGTCAACCGGAGCAGCAGGTCCTCCTCAAGGCCGCTGAGCGGCTCGGCCTCACAACCGGCGAGGCCACGGGAATCGTCCAAGACCTGATGCAGGGAGGCCAGGGCGGGAGCGCTGCGCCCCCAGCCTCCTCGAGGGAACGGCGCGAGCTGTTTGGGCTCCTCATCGACGTCGCCGCCTCGGACGGGGTCGTGACGCCCCAAGAGCTCGGCGTCCTCCAGCACCTGGCGGGGGCCTTCCATCTTCGCCCCGGCGACGTCCCGAGCATGCTCGAAAAGAGCATGACCAAGCAGGGCGTCGGCGGCGGGCCATCCGAAATGCCACAGGGCGGAATGGCAGTCGGCGCGTCTCCCAAGGTCGCCGCGACCGGCGAGGCAGGCTGCCCCAGCTGCGGCGCTCCGATCGAGTTCAAGAACACGCGCTCGGTCGCTGCGACCTGCGAATACTGCGACACGACCGTCACCCGCAAGGACGGCGGCAAGGTCCTCAAGGACCTCGGCAAGATCAGCCAGCTCGTCTCAGACGCGTCCCCGATCCAGATCGGCGCCTCGGGCGAGGCCTTCGGGAGCTCCTTCGAAGTCCTCGGCCGCCTCCAGGTCGAACATGCGACGGGCTACTGGAACGAGTGGTACATCGAGTGGAAGGACGGCCGGACGGGCTGGCTCGGTGAAGCCCAGGGTCAGTACTTCGTGACCCTCCCAGACGGCGAGGTCCACCCCGACGAGAAGCTGCCTGACTTCAACAACATAGGCGTCGGCCAGCGAATCTTCGTCGGTCGCAAGCGCTACCAAGTCTCTGAGGTCCGCATGGCGAAGGCGACCGGCAGCGAAGGCGAGCTGCCCTTCATTGTGGGGGCCGGCTACGAGCTCCCCTACGCTGACCTCCGCCGCCCCGACAGCGGGTTCGCGACGATCGATTATTCCGAGAATCCGCCCCTCGTCTTCACGGGACGCTGCGTCGGCTGGAAGCAACTCAACATGACTAACTACCGGGAGTTCGATGGCTGGCGCGTCTGAAAAACGACTCC
Source organism: Planctomycetota bacterium (assembly GCA_016765095.1). Lineage (GTDB taxonomy): Bacteria > Planctomycetota > J058 > J058 > J058 > NORP233. The sequence continues at coordinate 6,093 of JAESQQ010000075.1, forward strand.
AGGTCAAGGAGCTCCGCTGTGACAACTGCGGCGCGCCTTGGGAGCGGAGGAGCTTCCTCCACACGAGGACTCACGCTTGCGAGAACTGCGGCGCGATCTTCGAGGGGCACGAAGACCAGTGGACACTGATCCAGAAGGTCGAGGGCGCCTACGAGACGCGCCCCGCGTATGCACTCGGGACTCGCGGCAACCTAGACGGCGTTGACTGGGAGGTCGTCGGCTGGACCGAGCGCTCCGTCACGGCCTGGGGTGTCCGCTACGCGTGGGAGGAGCACCTCCTCTTCAACCCCTACGAGGGGTTCCGCTACTTGATGCTCTCCGACGGTCACTTCGCTGTCGTCAGCGCCCTCCCGGGCGTTCCGGCCACGAGCCTCAACGAGGCCAGCTACAACGGCCGCAAGTACAAGCACTTCTCGAGCGCGGAGGCGGTCGTCGACGAGGTCTTGGGCGAGTTCCCTTGGCAGGTCAAGCGTGGGGACGTCGCGACGGCGAGCGACTTCGTCGATCCTCCCTACATCATTAGCTGCGAGGAGAGCTCCGGCGAGGCCAACTGGTCTGGCGGACGCTACCTCGAACGTGACGAGGTCGTCGCCGCCTTTGGGCAACCGAGCCGACCCGTTTCTCACCCGCGCGGAATCCACCCCGCCCAGGCCAATCCCCACGCGGCAGTCTCTGGCTGGATGAAGAAGGCCCTCGCGGTCGGACTCATGGTGTGGCTCGTGCTCTCGGCGATCTACTTCGTGACTCGCAGCAGCCAAGTCGTCTACACAGGCGTGGTCGATCTCAACGGGGCGTCGGGCGAACTCAAGATCCCGGGCGAGCCCATGCTGGGTCCCAACACACTCGAAATCGACGTGCGAGCGCCCGGCCTCCACAACAACTGGGTTTGGATCGATTGCCTGATCGTCGATCCAAAGTCCGAGAAGGCCAGCTACGCCGGAGTCGGCTGCGAATACTACGCGGGACCGGGCTGGAGCGAGGGCTCGTCGAGCGGTTCGACCCTGATCTCGGGGGTCCCCAAGGGCGACTACGTCATTCAGTTGACTCCCGCCCGGACGCAAAAGTGGAAGAAGCCAGTCAAAGTCACGATCAGGCGTGACGTGAGGCTGATGCGATATCCCTGCTGCACCTTCTTCTTCGTGTTCCTGATCCCAGCGATCGCACTCATCCGAGACCGCAACTTCGAGAAGATGCGCTGGGCTGAGAGCGACCACCCGATGACCTAGGCCCCGGAGGCCCCGTGCTCAAAATCATGTATGGAGTGAGCCTCGGCATCATGGTGTTCATGATGGCCTTCATGGCGCCCTCTGGCCGCCTCCTGACCACGTCGGCCTCGCCCGATAAGGTCAAGCAGTCCACGACCGGCGCCCCGACCGCCAAAGGCTCCCGCGGCACCCGCCGCTCGCGGAGCCACTACGTGTTCATAGGCGGCTTCGGAAAGTAGCCCGCAGCCTGTACCCGCTGCAGGCTTTTGCGGCACGATCCGCTGCAGGCTCTTGCGGCACGCCCATTCCTGCGGAGATCGCGCTAGACTCCGCGCCCAGCCAGCGCTCGACGCTTGGCTCGACCTCTAAGGATCGACCGAGGCCCCCATGAACCACCTAGTCCTCGCAGACACCGTCAAACAAGTCGTGAACCTAAACGACATTCTCAATGCCTTGGTCTACACCGGCCTCGGCGTGATGGTGTTCGGCGCCGCCTTCCTGATCATGATCATGGTGATGCCCTTCTCAGTCCGCAAGGAGATCGAGGAAGACCAGAACACGGCGCTCGGAATCATCATGGGCTCGGTCGTGATCGGCCTCGCGCTGATCGTCGCGGCCGCCGTCCACGGCGGGTAGACAGGGACCTGCTCCCCTGCGGGAGCAGATTGAAGTGACCGTGATCCACGCGCGCCGCCGGTGCAGGCTCCAAGATGCTCGTCGCAAGCCGAGTTCCTCGTGAGCCAGGCCCCCAGCGAACTCGAGCCAGGCGGAGACCCCAGCGCGGCACCGGCCTCAGGGCTGGAGTCCAAGCCAACAGACGTGCCCGAGTCCCCCACGCCCGAGCCTTCTGCGGAGGCTCCGTCCGACTCGCCCACACCCGAGCCCGAGCCCGTCTCTGCCCCGGTGACTCCGAGCTCGCCGCCAGCCGCCCCAGCGACGACGCCGAAGGCTGCGCTGGAGGCTCCGATCGGCCCCCGCCGAGTCGGGCACCTGGCGCTCTTCTTGAGCGCGTTCATGGTCGCGACGGCTGGCCTCATCTACGAGCTGGTGGCAGCGGCCATGGCGAGTTACCTCCTCGGCGACTCGATCACCCAGTTCTCCCTCGTCATCGGCTGCTACCTCTCGGCCATGGGCGTCGGCAGCTACTTGAGCAAGTTCCTAAAGAACGACCTCCTGACGACCTTCATTCGAGTCGAAATCGCGGTCGGCCTCTTGGGCGGGTTCTCAGCCCTGGCTCTTGTGCTCAGCTACGCCTACCTCGGGGGCGTGCGGATCGTCCTTTACTCGACCGTCGCCGGAATCGGAACGCTGGTCGGCCTCGAGATCCCGGTCCTGATGCGAATCCTGCAGGACGAAGTGTCCTTCGGCGACCTGGTAGCCCGCGTATTGGCCTTCGACTACCTCGGGGCCCTCGCTGCGAGTCTGGCCTTCCCCCTGTTGCTGGTCCCGACCCTCGGACTCCCCCGCACGGCGCTTGTGTTCGGGCTCCTCAACGTGGCCGTCGGCCTGATCCTGTGCCGACTCTATCGCGACCGACTCGGCGACGGCGTCCGGAGCCTCGTCGGCGTCGCCCTCGGCTCGGCCCTCCTGCTCGGGACGGCGTTCGTGGGCGCGGACAAGCTCTCCCTCGCGGCCGAGGAGCAGATCTTCGACACGCGGATCCTCTACAAGAAGAAGACGCTCTACCAGACGATCATGCTGACCCGCTCGGGCCACGAGACGAGACTCCTGCTCGACGGACACCTCCAGTTCAGCTCGATCGACGAGCGTCGCTACCACGAGGCCCTCGTCCACCCGGCCGTGGCCGCGCTCCGGACACCGCTCCGCAAGGCGTTGATTCTGGGGGGGGCGACGGAATGGCCCTCCGCGAGCTCCTGCGCTACAAGAGCCTGGAGTCGGTGACACTCGTCGATCTCGACCCCGAAATGACCAGGCTTTGCCGCGAAGACGAAATGATCTCGCGGCTAAACGAAAAGTCTCTTGAGGACCCCCGCGCGACGATCATCAACGCCGACGCGCACAAGTGGCTCGAGGAGGCAGAGGGTTACTGGGACGTCGTGATCGTCGACTTCCCCGACCCCCGCAGCCACGGCCTGGCCAAGCTCTACTCGCGCGGCATGTACCGCTTGATCCGTCGCCACCTCGCCCGCGGGGGCGCGGTCGGGATTCAATCCACGAGCCCCTATGGCCCACCGACCGGGAGCCGCCGGCGCGGATCGAGGGCGTATTGGTGCATTGCGACCACGCTCGAGGACGCCGAGTTCTACGTTCGGCCCTACCACTGCCACGTCCCCAGCTTTGGCGAGTGGGGGTTCATGCTCGCCACGAAGGAGCCGCTCCCGGGTCCGCCAGCCCTTTTCGCCTCTGGACTCCAAGGCAAGCTCTACTTCCTCAACGAGGGGGTGATGCGCGCCATGTTCGAGTTCCCAGAAGACTTCTCCCGACCGTCCGATCCCCTCGAAGTCAACCGGATCAACACCCAGCGCTTGCTCTACTACTACGCCCACGAGTGGGGCGCGAGGATCGGCTCCGGCGGCTAAGCGGAGTCGTTCAGCCTGACCCCCACGAGGAGGGGACTATTCGTCCTCGGCCGGCGGAAGGTCGCCTTCTGGCGGAGCGGGCTCCTTCGGCTCTTCTTCAACCGGCTTCGCCTCCAGGACCAAGTCGGGGTGCGCGGCCATCCAGGCGAAGGCTCCTGCGAGGTCCTCAGCCCGGCCTCCGATCGGAATCCAAGCCGGAACGGGTTCGCTGAAGGCGAAGTGGAGCGCGATCATGCCTTCGCCGTATTCGTCCTCGTCGTCGAGGACTTTGTTGCGGACGCCTTGAGCATGGCCCCAGGGGCCCCCAAAGCCGGTCTCGCGTGAGATCTCTTCGAGCCGCTTGGTGTCGCGCGCCAACGCCTCGTCGAACCCGCCGATCGCGGATCGGTCGAGCACGATCGTGGCTCGGACGACCTGCCAGGGGACGATCAAGAGCGGCGCCACCAGGGCGTTCGGGATCGGGCGCCAGTCGTAGCTAGTCGACTTGATCGCCGCGTAGGGAATCCACACGGCGCGCGGGCGATAGACGTTCACGATCACCCGGAAGCCGTCTTCGGTCGCCTTTAGCTCAGGCGGAGCGATTCGTGGGCCCTCGGAGCGTGTGCTCGCCGCCATTTCGACTAGCCCAGGCGAGTCGCCGAAGCCGAAGGTCGCGCGCGGGAGCGCGTTGGCGATTTGCTGCAACACGTCCCGCGGCTCGACGGGGCCAGCGAGAGGGCCAACCTCAGTCGCGCAGCCGAGACAAAACAAGGGAATCAATCCGAGTATGGTTCGCTTCACGGCGCGGAGGTTACCAGCCCAGAGCCTTAAAGCTCAGGTGCTCCCGGCCTAAGCTAACGGTTCGGAATGTCTCGCCCGTACGCTACCCTCTCGCCGCCGAAGAAGGGGACTCCGTGTTGAAAGGGCAGCTATGAGCGCTTCAATCGCCGTCACAGGCTCGGTCGCCTACGACCACATCATGAACTTCCCAGGCCGGTTCAAGGACCACATCCTTCCGGACAAGCTCCATATCCTCAACGTGAGCTTCCTGGTCTCGAACCTCCAAAAGCTGCGCGGCGGGTGTGCCGCCAACATTGCCCACGCCTGCGCTCTGCTCGGGCTGGACGCCAAGCTCGTGGCCGCTGTGGGCAACGACTTCGGGGGGTATCGAACCTGGCTCGAGGAGGTCGGGATCGACCTCAGCGGCGTGCTTGAGGACGCAGACCTCCTGACCGCCTCCTGCTTCATCACGACCGACGGTGACAACAACCAGATCACGGGCTTCTATCCCGGAGCCATGGGCCGCGCCAAGGAAGCCACGATCGCACGCCTCAGCGCGACCCCAGACCTCGCGATTGTGTCCCCCAACGACCCTGACGCGATGCGAGCCTACCCCGAAGAGTGCCGCCAAGCTGGGATCCCCTTTATCTACGACCCTGGTCAACAGTGCATTGCGCTCTCTGGCGAGGACCTCCGCTCCGGAGCCAAGGGCTCGCGCGCCCTGGTCTGCAACGACTACGAACTCGCCTTGGTCCAGGAGAAGACCGGAGCCTCAATGGAAGAGCTCCTCGAACTGACCGAGGCTGTAGTGGTGACCTTGGGGGAGAAGGGTTCTAGGATCCACGCCCGGGGCGAAGAGCCACTCCCAGTCCCGGCGGCGCACGTCGAGAACGTCGTCGACCCGACCGGTGCCGGCGACGCGTTCCGGGGTGGACTCGTCAAGGGGCTCGTCAGCGAGGCCGGCTGGGAGAGCGCCGCTCGGCTCGGAGCGCTGACCGCAGCTTTCTGCGTGGAGCAGCAAGGCACGAGCGCCTACTCGTTTACTATGGACGAGTTCAATGCGCGCTTTGAGAGCGCTTTCGGGCTGGCCTCCGGCCTCGCCTGATCCCTAACAGGAGCCTCCGCCGTGGTCTGGGATACCCTCATTTCGCTCGTCATCGCGTGCGTGATCGTGTTCGTCTTCTGGAAAATGCCAGACGAAGACGACGACTGGGAGAGCCTGGAGAGCGCTTCAGCTCCCGGCGAAGACGAGGCTTCTGGCGAGCCGAAGGCCGCTGAGGCCGAGCCCAAGGCCGACGAAGCCAAAGCCGACGAGCCCAAGGCCGACGAGCCGAAGGCCGACGACGCCAAGGCCGACGAAGCCAAAGCCGACGACGCCAAGGCCGACGACGCCAAGGCCGACGACGCCAAGGCCGACGAAGCCAAAGCCGACGAGCCCAAAGCCGACGACGCCAAGACCGACGACGCCAAGGCTGACGACGCCAAGGCTGACGACGCCA
>JAESQQ010000745.1 GCA_016765095.1 Planctomycetota bacterium
ATCTGAAGCGCGGTAAATAATTCTGATAGCGTAATAAACCGTCCACTGGTCGCGCCTGATGAGTTTATGGCTACGTACATAAGTGATTCGGGGGGGAGGGAGGCTCTGCCTTCCCAGGCACCTCCGGCGCACTGAGAGCCGCGTAGCGGGCCGCACCGTCCGCAATCGACTCCTGGGTCGAATCGCCATGCAATCGTCCAACAGAGTGCCGCGCAGCGGCGCGGACGATCAGACCTTCCAGTTGTGACGGCACAGGGGTCTGGTGAGCGGGGCCGACTCGCTCCTCCTCGCTGCGCTCGTCGTCGCTGACTTGCCCAAGGTGGGTCGGCTCGATCCTGGGCAGCGGGTCGGCCTGCTCGTCGCCGCTGCGCGGCTTCTCGCTGATCTTGCCAAGGCAGAACCCTTCGGGGTCACCGTGGTCTCCCTTGGGTGGTCCCTTGATGAACGGAACCTGATTCAGAATCCCTCCCGCGTCCCGCCCGAAGGGGGAGACGGGAAGGGGGTACTCGTTGCTTGTCTTCTCCTGGGTAACCTGTTGGGTACTCTCTTGGTATGGGATTGGGTGTTCCGCCCAGCCGGATTGGGTGTTCCGCCGAACACCCGCGCGAAACCGAACCACCCCCACCCGCCGTCGTCGGGCACGTCTCCAGCGCCGGTCGCCCTGTCGAATCCAGGCCCAAGTGCCGGAGCCCAAGCTCTACCAGCCTGGGCCAGTCAACCCGGTACGAGTTCGCCTGACCCCTTCCGCGTTGGACGAGCAGGACGCCCGCATCGGCCACCTGCCGCCGCGCTCGGCACTGCTGGGCTTTGCTCAGCCGAATCCGATCCTCGGCGCAGTTCGACGGAAGGGTCCACCAGCGTGTCCGGCAGCGGTAGTCACGGTCGCAGCACAGCGACATGTATAGACCCGCCGCGACCCCGAAGACTTCGACCAGCAGCGGTGATACGGGCAGACTGTGTTTGGCCAACCACTTGGAGACCGCGCGTGGACTCACGACCGGCAGGTCAGCCACGTCCGGCTCGGGCGCTGCCGCCTCACGCAGCGTCCTGCCCCAGAAGTCGGTTCCGAGGAGGCGATTGCCCAACACGACCAACTTCCGCCACTCCAGCGAGTAGCGATTTCGGCGGCCTGGGGTGGGCTCCACCAGCAATACGCCAGCCCGCACCAGCTTCCGCCGCGCGCGGATCCGCTGATCGCGTGAAAGCCCAGTTGCCCGCTTGGTCGCTTGTTCGTCCTGGGTCGGGGACTTGGCGGAGCCAACCTCGCCGTGACGTCGCGCACACCACGACAGGTAGATCCCGACTTGAGCCCCGAATAGCTCGACGAGGAGCGGGCTCACCCATACTCTGCTGTGGAACACCCACGCTCTAGCGGCCATGCGGTCCACCGTCATTTCGTGTCCTCCTCACCACGCGGGCGACGACCAAGCAAGGAGTCGTTCTCCACATGAAACGTGGTCTTCTCCCCTAGGAATTGCTTGGAACGGACGTAGTGCTTGGGGATCTTGGGAACCTCCGGGTTCTTGCCCTGGAACGGGTTTCCCTCGGTCCACTGGGCGAGGGCAAACAAGTGCTCGTATTCCGCGTCGTCGGGTGGGTCATAGAGCAGTGCGAAGATAGCCTCCTCGTTGACGACGAAGTGGCAGATGTTCCCGGAGCGGCGAGTCGTCTTGAGCAGACCGAGATCTTCCAAGATCGCGCGTCCGCTCCGCTGCATGTCTCGGGTCAGACACGTCTCCGCTTCCATTTCAGGAGCAGTCTTGTAGACATAGTCCCTACCCGACTTTACTTTCGGCAGCCAGTAGACGAGCCGGGTTAGCAGAATCGCAGCGTAAAGGAGGGAGGGCCTCTTCCGCCTCAGCCCCAGGCGCTTCAACTCATCGCCCATCGCCCTGACCAAGTCCGGTCTATAGATGACTGCACGTTCCTCACGCGCTCTCCAAAGGCGCTGGAGATCCCCGAGCTTCCACTTCCGTGCGATCCGCCTGGGCATTTCGCGGTCAGCGGTCGGAACCGGCTTGAGTTCAGGAGTCCGGTCCGGCTCGTCGGGCATGGAGTCGGTCCCCACGTCGCACATTTCGTCACGCAGGGCACGCAGTTCCGGTGACAGACCATCATCGTTGAAATCAATCATGCTTCCTGATCCAAGAGCCTGATGACATTCGGATCGAAATGCACGTTCACGGTTTCCCGCAGATAGCGCAGCAACCGCTGAGTCAAACGCCGCGCCCTTGGTCGAGCCGGTGGCGACATGGGCAGACCCGTCACCCGCGCCACGACCTCGATCACGACCACGAGGCGGCCCGCACCACGAGGACCGCGCTTGGTCGTCTCGTTCAGCGTCACTTCCACAGCGGGCGCGGCGGAGTCACAGGACGCAGCCGCTTCCATGAACTCGGCTTGCCAGAGCGCCTGGTGGACGAGGTCTTCGCCTTCTAGGTGTCGTCTGAGTCGTTGCTCGATTCGCCCCGCGACAACGCCTTGCAGGCCAACGGTCCCAACGACGGACAGGCCAATGCCGTTAGGCCAGGCTGCCTTCGCCGCAAGGGGTAGGTCGATCACCCTCGTCACTGGATACCTCCGGGCGAAGTCGGAATGCCGTTCGGCCACGACGCTTTGTCCACGACCGAGAAGGCAAGCTCGTTCATCGTGTAGCCCCCCCTGCGACGGGACCGCCGCCCGCAGTGAGGAACTCGACCAGAGCCGTTCGGGGCACCAGGGGTCGGACGTGGGCGACGACGCCGCGCAGTCGTCCCAGCGCAACATGCCGGCGGATAGTCCGAGGGCTGCACCCGAGCACCTCCGCAGCGTGTCGGTGGGTGAGCAATGGAGGGAGAGACGAGAGGAGATCACGCGCCCAGTCGGGGCGCATGGAAGAAGAAGGCTCAGACATGCTGGTCCCTTGGCGGCGATCTACGGGCCGCGATCAAGAGGTTTGTCGAGGACGGGGTGGCGCGAGCTTTGTCGCGCGCTACGGCTCGCCCAGACGACCCTGGTGGGGTGTTGCCAACACCCCGGCCCCAGATAGATCGGTCGCCCCTACCCAGGTTTTGGGAGTAGGTCCGCCTTCATTGATAACCGGCCAAGCGCGGCCAGAAAAGGCCAAAACGAACTGGTCAAAACGAACTGGCCAATCGACTGCGGATTCCTATGTCTCGCATGACGTTGACTAACTACCGAGTCTTGATGGCCAACAACGCCTTGTAGATGCCGGACAACCTTCGTTCGCGTCAGCGAGATTGCGCTCGTGCGTGAGGTGCGAGTCAGCCATCCTGGGAAACATGCCTAGAGCTACGAATACGGCCTACTACTCCACCCGGCAGCGGCTCGTTCTCGGCGAAGGCGTCGCCTCAGACCTAACTCGCCGGGTCTTTTCAGCGATCCACGTCGGTGCCTACGTCGAAGCCTGTGAGGTATTGAGGATCGCCATGTCCCCGCAGGTTCACGCCCAGGGCGATCTTCTTGGGGCACTAACTCTCTCCATAGCGAGTGCCGCGCTCAAGGCCGGGCACGACCGGGCGAAAGTGATCGAGTGGCTTCCTGACCTCCCCGACCGCATCAGCGAGGAGGCGCTCCACGCACACGTCGCCGCCGCACGCGATCACGGACGCCTGCTCGTCTTGTATGCGGGGCCCTCCGGGCGGAGCCTGATCGAGCTACTCCCAATCGGCCTCTTCGGAAACCTGCTAGCTGGGGCCAACTGGAACCGAGACGGGTCGCCGACGACGCTGCGGCTCGACCGAGTCGAGGCGGCCATCGTGCTCAAGAGCGGCTCTGCCAACTGCACGAACTGCCGTGGTCGCTCATGATTTCGGGAGTGAGCAAGTCCAGGAAGCTAACCGTCGAACAAGTCCCCGTCCGCCTCGACCTCGCGGACCTCGCGCCCAGTCTTCGGCGCGGCCAGCGCAGTTGGAGTAGCACCTGGGTGGATCAGGACCATGAGCTACACGCTCGACTGGACCTTGCCTTCGTTGACGACGAAGCCCGGGTGGTGGTGACGACGCCCGACGCGAAAATCACGCAGGTGATCGAGTTGGACTTCACACAATCCCGCTTCGGCAGTCGGCGCTGGTGGTTGTGCCCTGCCTGCGGTCGCCGAGCGAGAATCCTGTATCTCCTTCCCCGTCAGGAAACGCTAAGGGACCGCACCTGCGCGGGCCTCTCCTATCGAAGCCGCCAGCGGTCTGGTTCCAAGATCTGGAAGGCGGTCGGAGCCCCTCACGCTCGCTTGGAAGCGGCCCGGGTCCGGGCGCAGCGCTGGCCGCTATCAAGGAAGCGCCGCGCAGCCGTGACCAGGGCCGAGGGGGAGTTCCTAGACGCGGTCAGCGGTCTAGAGGCGGACCGCCTGGTCTTGTAGCCCCATGGCGCTGCCCAGCCCCTCCGCCTACGGTGAGATTCATGCATGTCCTCTCGACTCCAGACGAGCTTCACACCGCGATCTGCGACCTGACCAAGAAGCACTCGACCCTGTCCTGGGCTGTTGCTTGGGCGACCACCGGCTTCAAAGCGGCGGACCTGCTCCTCAAACACCGCGAGAAGATCCAGAAGTTGGTTGTCGGCATCCACTTCCACCAGACCGCTCCCGACTTCCTGAAAACCTTCGTTGGTGACTCGCGCGTTCGGTTCGTCATGCAGCCCGAGGGAACCTTCCACCCCAAGGTCTACGTTTTTCAAAGTGGCCAAGAGTGGGACGCAGTGATTGGGAGCGCCAACTTCACCCGCGCCGCCATGTCGAAGAACACCGAGGCCGCAATCCAGATCTCTCACCGCGATCTTGGAGCGGAAGAGGCGCTCCCCAAACTGCTCGACCTCGTGGACTTGCACTGGGGCGAGGGGAAGGTCGCGGACGCCAACCTGTTGGAGTCCTACCGGGTGATCTGGGCGCGTCGCCAACGGGACGTGAGGCGCGCCCAGGGCAAGACGCCCGAGCCAACCCCCAAGGCCAAGAAGCGCGGCAGGGCACCTATCGACACCCAGCTTGGGCGCACGACGTGGAGCGAGTTCTTCCACCAGGTGAAGACCGAAGAAGATCGCCGTCCGACAACCCACCACACCATGGAGCGGCGGCTCTTCATTCTTCGCCACTATCGTTCCTGGTTTCGATCTACCTCGCACTTCAAAGACCTTGGATCACAACAGCGCCAACGAATCGCGGGCACGACCCGCGAGAAGGCCCAGGCCAATACAGAAGGCGTCCATACTGACTGGCGGTTCTTCGGGTCCATGCGCCGGGCAGACGTGTTTCTCGCCCTCGTGCGGGACGACCCCGAGGGCTTGTCCCACGCTCTAGACCAGGTCCCCCTAGAGGGCCGCGTCACCCGCGAACACTTCATGGCCTACACCGACGCGTTCCAGGCCGCGTTCGCAGGAAAGCGAAGGGGCGCAACAGGGCTCTCCTCGGCCACCAGGCTTCTCGCCATGAAGCGACCGGACACACTCGTCTGCTACGACAAGCCCAACCGAAAAGTCCTTTGCGACAAGTTCGGCATCAGCGTGAACAGCACCCAGAGCTTCAAGGGCTACTGGAACGAAATCATTGAGCGAGTTCGTGGCTCAGCGTGGTATCTCGCCCGACGCCCCTCTGATCCAGTCGAAGCCGAAGTCTGGGACGCCCGGACGGCCTTTCTCGACTCGATCTGCTACGACCCGGAGGGAGAGGGGACGTGAGCGGCCAGATCTCCCTTGAGAACGTGGACGAGTTGGTGCTCGCCGCCTTCACCAACGTTCGTCAGGCCGTCGAAGACGGTTCCCGGCCCCTCTCTAGCGAGCACACGCTACGCCTGCTCTTCACCTGGGAGTTGGGGCGGCTTCTTGGGTACGACCCTAGCTACACCTTCGACCTTGAGTGGCAGGGATTCGCGGACCTCGACGGCAAGGACACGTTCCTTGACCTGGTCGTCTGGACCGACCCCGAGTTCAAGCTCGCCGTCGAGTTCAAGTTGCCGAAGCGCTCACCCAGGGGCAAGAACTCTCCGGTGACCAACACCAGGGCCAAGATCTGCCGCGACGTGTCGCGTCTCAGCTACCTGGTCCGCAACCGGGCCAACGGGATCCGGCTCGGGTATTTCCTGGCGGCGGTAAACGAGCCGACCTATCTGATCGAGGGCCGCAAGAAGGTCAATCCGCACTACCGCGTCTTCCAAGGCGCGCACTACGAGCCGGGAGTCGTTCTGGAACCCGGTGTGGGCTCCAACGGCGTCCACCGCCCGCTCCCGTTTCCCGATCACCCCATTGAGTTCCGCTGGGAGGGCGCGACGATCAGCCCCAACACCGGGCGCGCCACGATCACTGGGCGGTTCGCCTGGTTGAGCCCGATCCGAGTATCTGGGTAGTCGTCTTCCGGGGCGCGCCCCCGCTGGTAAGACGCGGTCCCGCCCACGCTTCGCGCGCCGGGACGCTTAGGTCGCGTCGGTAAACGCGAGAGGGCTGCGACGTTCTTCTAGGGTGCCCAACGACCCCTACACCAACGGACTCCGCTCACACGCTCAGACGGTCGCCCTGCTCCGCCTCGTCGCGGTGACTGGTGCGGCCCCTGGCGTCGTTGACGCGTTGCTGTCCGCCGAGTTGGACGCCTTGCACCTACGTTCGCTGAGCCATCCCGCTGAGGTCCAGTCTCGCCAGGATCTCATCGACGAGATCAGCGGCCTAACGGGCGACGACCCGAGGCACCTCCTCCGGCTCCTAACCGCGACAGTCGTGCTTCATTCCGTCCATGGCGTCGACCTCGACCTCGACTTCGATTTCGGAGCAGACGAGTAAGCCGACCGAGCGTTATGCGTTCGTAGTTCATGCAAATGAACCCGAGCCCGAAGCGCGCAGGTATCTACTGTCGTGTCTCGACACGCGGCCAGAGCCCACAAATGCAACTCGACGCGCTTCGTGAATACGCGACGCGTCGGGGCTACTTGATCGTTGAGGAGTTTGTCGATCACGGCGTCTCGGGCACCAAGACGACGCGCCCCGCCCTGGACCGCCTGCTCGACGCGGCCCATAAGCGAAAGCTCGACGCGGTCTTGGTCTACAAATTCGACAGGTTCGCCCGGTCGACAATCTTCTTGGTCAAGGCCCTGGAGGAGTTCAACACCCTCGGGATCGACTTCGTCTCCTACACGGAGAACTTGGACACCGGCACCGGTATGGGAAAGGCCATGTTCACGATTATCGCCGCGCTGGCGACCCTCGAACGCGATCTCATTGTCGAACGCAGCGCTGAGGGTCAGCGCCGTGCCCGCGCGCGCGGAGTCCAAATTGGTCGGCCCCGCGTTGAGGTCGACCAGGAGGAGATTCGCTTCCTCAGATCACGAGGGCTCAGCATTCGGGCCATCGCCGATCAACTTCAAGTCAGCAAGAGCGTGGTGGGGAGACTACTTCCCCGAACCTGAACCGAGCTTCCCCGCCAGGTCGAAACGCTTCTTGAGGCGCTGCACCGTGTGTTCCCACTTGCTCGTCGTCGGCTGCGCCACCGTGTTCTGGTTGCCGAAGAACCCTCTCTCCTTGACGGCCTCGTTCAGGGGGACCGTATGGATCCACTCCACCCGAACGACGGTGTCGATTGGCACGACTTACCTCCGTGCGGGGAGTGTCCCAGAAGCCGCCGGGCTACGACGCCTATCTTGGTCCGACGCCATTGGACTTGGGAGCTTCAATAGTCGGCGAAGGCGTGTCCCACAGGGAACCGCTTCTGGGACGGCCAGTCCGAGGCGCGAATCTCCCAGTGGATCTGCTTCTTGCCGTCAGGGTCTGTGGATCTACCAGTCTCCTTTGCGGGTACCCCTCCCTCGACGAGCGACCGCAAGAGAGAGTGGCCACCTGCGGATTGCTCTTCCCTGGTCTTGATCCTTACGCAGTTTAATCCACGCACGTCAAATGACTCCGCCAGCGCCGCTTTCGCCAAGGCGGTACCGATGCCCTTGCCCCGGAGTGTCCCTAGAACGAACACGCCTAGGTCGCCGCCATCAGCTAGTCCGTAGGCGAACCCGACGAACTCACCCGCCAGAGAGGCGAGCTTGATTACTCGATTCTCGGCAAGCCACGTCTTTAGCGAATCGCCGGAGATTCCGGCCTCGGTTGCGAGTGGTGTGCCTGCAAGTGCCCCCAAATGGGGTTCAAGATCGACAACCTTCAAGTCCATGACGCCCTCCCTCACTTGCTCAGGATCGCTGCGCGAAGCCGAGCCTTGTTGCCGCTCCGGCTGAGTCCCAAGGCCCCACAAATCTCCTTCAACTCGGCCCCCTTGAGCGGCTCCAGCAACGCCGCCAGATCCAGGGCTGCGTCGGTGATCGGACCGAGCGCCCCGGCCACCGAGCGGCGGTCGGTCAACTCCACGTCGTGGGCCTTGGCGATCCGGTGCAGGGCGTCCTTCTTCAACAGCGCGAGCACCGTCTCGACCGAAGGCGCGCCGTTCGACCCGGCCCCGTTGTCGTCGGGGTCCGACCGCTGGAGCTTCTTCGGCTCGCCCTTCTTCGACGCGGAGCGCTTCTTCTTGGAGCGTCCTCGCTTCTTGGGCGCAGCGGCCTCGCGCTCCGCGCGGATACGTTCCAGCAGCACGCAGGCAGGCTCGTCGTTGGAGTCTTGGGGGACCAACTCGCCTCTGAACGCATTCGCGAGGATCGACTGCTCAAGTCGCTCTAGGCGGGACAATATCGGCGGGAGTGCGCCCTCCAGGCCAGGAAGCCGTGCAAGGCGCTCGTGAACCCGCTCCACTATCTGCTCTTGCTCGTCCAAGGGAGGCAGCGGGACGACCGTCATCCGAATCTGATCGAAGCTCAAGTGAGGTCGTCCTTGCCCATACATGTAGTGGTTCCACTGGGCGCGACCGTCTTGTTCCGAGTTCAAGTAGAACTCAATGAACTCAGCCATTACGGGGACCACGGGTCTCAGGAGGGCGACGCTCTGGCACACATAGTGCTCGGGGAGGGCCGTGGCCACACGGCACACGTCACCCGCGTTGGCTCCGACAATCGTGGCGAGAAGATCGCCGGGCTCCACCTGGCTTCGGCGGCAGTCGGAATCGTCCTTGGGCGGATCGACCGCTTGCCGAAACCCGAGATCTAGTCTCAGGGGCCTAACGTTCTGGGCCATGATGAACGTTCCTGTTCCCCGACCGTAGTGCTTCTTCCACGCCCGCGAACCGCTCGTTACCACGCTCGTCAGCGCGTCGAGGCTGACAAGTGCCCACCCCTCGGGCACCTGCGGAGGCGTGCTCGGGTCGTATGCGACGGGTTCCTTGTAGTTGGCCTTCCAGTTGTCGTTCTCGGGCTTCTTGCCCTTAGCGCGCTGCTTCGCGAGGTAATCTTCCTCCCAGCGTCGGCGACGTTCCTTCCGAATCCGCTCCAGCAGGGCCGACGCGGACTCGACGTCGGGGTTCTGCGCGCGCCACTCGGCGGTCAGGTCGCCGCGAAAGGCCGCCGCCAAGACCGACTGCCGGAAGCGCTCCAGCAGCGGTGGTAGCCTCTCCAGGGCTTCGCGGGCGCGGGTGCTGCGCTCGTTGACGGCCCCGATCTTCTCGACGATCCGACGTTGCTCCTCAATCGGAGGAACCCTGATGTCCCAGTCGGCAAGCGTCCCCTTGCTGAGGTGGTGGATGCCAACTCCTCGTGAGGCCCGCCCAAACCGACCCGTGACGGCGTCAGCCCGGAAGTGGGTGTAGAGGAACGGGACGAATTCCGCTGGGGCGCGCACTCGGATCAAGGTGTTTTGGAAACAACAGTCGGGGATCTCCTCCCCCCAGAGGGCGGGCTTTCCGACTTCGGACGCACTCCCCGACGCTTCGTTCAGGAGAAGGTCACCGCGCTGGAGCCGGTAGGTGTCGAACTCCCTTGGCGTGAAGTCCATCTCTTTCACGTCGGCCACGTCGATCCCGGACCATTTCACGTTCGCGGCCCGGACGTATGAACGCATGTTCGGGCCGGTGGCCCGCTTGGGTGAGCGCTGGCGACCAAGCCTCACCTCAGCCAACTCATCGAGCTTTACTTCGGCCCAGCCCTCGGGAAGATCGGTCACTAGACCTCTCCCCCCAGAATTCCGGCAAGCGCCTCTAGCTCCACTGAGGCAACAGCCAGCAACTCTTGGATCTCCTCCAATAGCTCCTCGGGTGGGGGAAGATCCTCGGCGCGCTCGACGCTGTCGTCGCGGAGCCAGGTCAAGTCGAGCTTGCACGCGTCGCTGGCTGCGATCTCGGCGTGGTCGTAGCAGCGCCAAGGGCCCTCGGGGTTCTTCGTCTCGTCCCAAGTCGCAGGGTGATCGCCGTTGCGACCGGACACGTAGCACTCCAGGAACTCGTCGAGGTCAGCGCGCTTCATGGGGCGCGTCTTGAGCGTGAAGCGCTTGTTCGTGCGGAGGTCGTAGACCCAGGTCTTCTTGGTGGCCGGGTCAGGAGAGGCGGGCTTGCGGTCGAAGAAGAGTACGTTCGCCTTGACGCCTTGGGCGTAGAAAAGACCGGTGGGCAGGCGCAGCAGCGTATGCACGTCGCACTCGTGCAGCAGTTTCCTGCGGATCGTCTCACCCGCACCCGTTTCAAAGAGGACGTTGTCGGGAATCACGACCGCCGCGCGCCCGTTGATCTTGAGCAGCGACTTGACGTGCTGGACGAAATTCAACTGCTTGTTCGACGTTGAGGTCCAGAAGTCCTCCCGCTGATAGGTGACGCTCTGGCGCTCCGTCTCGCCTTCGTCGGTGACGACCAGGACGCTCGACTTCCGTCCGAAGGGCGGGTTCGTGAGCACCACGTCGAAACGCTCGTTGCCTAGCTCCTTGAGGGCGTCACGTCGGGCGACAGGTAGGTCGCCCTCGATCTCGGCGTTCACCTGCTCCTCGGTCTTGCCCGAGGCGATCAGGTCCGCCTTCTCCTTCTCAAGCTCCTGCGGCGTGGGGCCGACGCCGTGCAGCAGCAGGTTCATCGCGCAGAGCCGGGTGACGCTAGCCACGATTTCAATCCCCCTTAGCGCGTGCAGGCGGAGGTGTTCGCGGTCCTCGCGCTTGAGCTTGCCCTGGGAGACGTGAGCGTGAGCGGCCAGCAGGAAGCCACCCGTGCCGCACGCGGGGTCGATGACCGTCTCGCCCGGACGCGGGTTGATGCAGTCCACTATGGCGTCGATCAACGGGCGCGGCGTGAAGTATTGGCCCGCGCCACTCTTGGTGTCCTGAGCGTTTCGCTCCAGCAGCCCTTCGTAGGCGTCCCCCTTCACGTCCAGGCCGACACGCATCCACTGCTCGCGGTCGAGTAGGTCCACGATCAACCGGCGCAACCGGGCGGGGTCGTTGATCTTGTTCCGCGCGCCCCGGTAGATCAGCCCAAGGAACCCTGGCTTCTTGCCGAGGATTCCGAGGAGCTTGCTGTAGTGCTTCTCCAGGTCGGTCCCCCGTTTCGACACGAGGCTCGACCAGTCCAACCCGTCTGGAACCGGCGACGGCTTGCTCCACGGCGGCTGGGTCTGCTCATGGGCCATCTTGAGGAACAACAAGAGGCTCAACTGCTCCAGGTAGTCGCCGTAGGAGAGCCCTTCGTCACGCAGGACGTTGCAGTGGGACCACAGCTTTTTGACCAGGGTCTCGGTGGTGGTGCTCATGGCGTTCCTATGCGACCAGGACCCGGTTCAGGTCGGCCAGCAGGGTGTTGATCTCTGCACCAAACAGCGCGAACGCAGTTCCGAGGCCGCCGTGCTGCTTGAACTTCTCGACCTGCTCTAGGTCGTCCGGGCGCACTTCGTAGTCCACCACAATCTGGTCGCGAATGAGACGCAGCCACTCAAGCTGCTCGCCGGTGAACGTCTTGCCGCCCTGCTGGTGCCTTTCAAGCCAGGCGTCGAAGCGCTCGTTCACTACGTCCGCGAAGGGGACGAGATCCTCGTCGGGGTGGAGGGCGTGGCGCGCGAGCGAGACAATGTCTGTCCAGAGTCGCCCCTGGCTCGCGCCGCGAACTCGCGACTTCTCCAGGCGGTAGTAGGCGAGCCAAAGGCGGCGGCAGTAATCGTCTCGTGAGCCGGGCACCTCAATGGCCTCGGCCAACTCCACGATCTGCTCGCGCGTTAGCCGTTCGCCGTATGGCTTGCTGTAGAGGATCTGGAGCGCCGCGATCTCGTCTCGGTGCTCGTCGACGAACGCCTTGAACTCGTCCACGAGCTTCTTGTCGTGGTCGATCTGATGTTCGGGCGCGGGCGCAGACACCGTGACCACGTCCAGGCTGAGGTTGTCGAGCACTTGGTCCTGCTTGCGGTTGACGTTCAGGATCGCCTTGCGCAGTTCAGGTGAGGTCTTGAGCGGAGCCAGTGCCTCTTCGCGAAGGTGCTTCTGGGCCGCCTTGATCTGCTCCTCGTTCGGGCTCGCGTCGGGCTCCAGCCCGGCAAGCTCGCGGGCCTTGGCCTCCTCAAGATCCGTGTCGGTTGCGTCCAGCAGGGTGCCGACGATGTCACGAAGTGTCTTGCCCTCCGGCAGCGCCTTCGTCAGGGCTTTCTCCTGCTCGGGCGTGAGGCGGCGGTCCACCCGGTCGAGTCGGCCCGCCAGCGTGCTCACGATCTTCTCGCTCAAATCGCCCGCCGAAACGCGCTCAAGGAGCTTGTCCATGCTCAGGCTGGTTTGGCGAATGATCGGCGGCTCGACCAGCTTCTCGTCGAAGGCCCCCACGCAGTCCACGATCACGAAGTGGGTCTTGGTCCCTGCGTCAGGGGTGACGGCGCGAAGGTCGTCGCTGGGGATCACCCGAACGCCACGCCCCTTCATTTGGTCGAAGAGTAGACGGCTCTTCACGGTGCGCATGAACACCACGCACTCCAGGGGCTTGATGTCCGTTCCCGTCGCGATCATGTCCACGGTGACGGCGATGCGCGGGTTGTAGTCCAAGCGGAAGGCCCGAATCATGTCGTCCGGCTTGTGCGACCCGCTGGGCTTCTTGGTGTCCCCGCGCTTGCGCTCGGGCTTGTAGGTGATCTTCATTGCGCCCTGGTTGTCGAGGCCGAACTCGTCCCGCACGGCCAGGAGGATGTCCTCCGCGTGGGCGTCCGACTTGGCGAAGATCAGGGTCTTGGGGACGTGCTTCCCCGTCCGGCGTGGGAACAAGCTCGTGAACATGCAGGCGTGCAATTCCTTGATGACCGTTCGGATCTGGTCCAAGGCGACCACGCTGCGGTCGAGATCCTTCGCGCTGTATTCCAAGTCTTCGTCGAGTTGCTCCCAGCGCCGCTCACGGGTGTAGCGGTCGCGCCTCCAGATCTTCGCCTCAGCGTCGGCTTCGACCTTGGCCCCTTCCTCTGTGATCTGAGTCGAGATCCGGTGGACCTCGTAGGGGACGTTGACTTTGTCGCGGACAGCGTGGGAGTGGCTGTATTCCGCGATCACGTTGCGCTGGAAGAAAGCGTAGGCGCGCTTGCCGGGCGTAGCGGTGAGACCGATCAGCGTGGCGTCGAAGTAGTCCAAGACCTGCTGCCACACCGAGAAGATCGAGCGGTGGCACTCGTCGATCCAAACGAAGTCGAAGAACTCGGGAGGGAGGTACTTGTTGTAGACGACGGGTTGGGACTCCTTCACCAACGGCCCGTCGAACGCCGACTGCTCCTCAAGATCGGCGTCGTAGTCGGGCTCGCCCTTGAGCATTGAGTAGAGCCGTTGGATCGTCGTGATGACCACCGAGTTCACGGAGTCGATCTTGTTGCTCTTGAGGTGCGTGACGTTGTAGTGGGTCGTCATGGTCCGACCCTCGGGGTCGTCCCTGGGGACGTATTTATCGAACTCCCCAAACGCCTGCTTTCCGAGGTTCCCACGGTCCACCAGGAACAAGACCCGCTTCGCGTGGCCATAGCGAAGCTGGCGGTAGATCGCGCTCACAGCCGTGAAGGACTTTCCACTCCCCGTGGCCATGTGGATCAGCGCGCGCCGCTTCCCGTGGCACACCGTCTCCTCTAGCTCGTTGACGGCACGGATCTGGGCGGGCCACATTCCGGTGGTGTCGAGTGGTGGGGCCTGCTCCAGACACTTGATGACCGTCGAGGCGGGCGGCGCGTCGATCCGCTTCTCGCGGACGGCAAGCTCCGCCTCATAGATCTCAGCTAGTGCGTCGGGCTGGTGAAACCAGAACACCCGGCGGCTTCGGTTGCTCCCGAGGCGGTTGGTGAAGCGCGTCTCTTTGCCTGTGGACTCATAGAGGAAGGGCAGGGGCCGGATCTTCGGCTTGAGCCACGCGGGCACCTTGCTGGCGTAGTCAAGGTTCTGAGCCTCGACGCTGGTGAGCACCGTCCCCGCCCGCTTCGCCTCGATCACCCCTAGCGGGTGCATGTCCAGACCCGGAAGCCGTGCGTAGAGGAGGTAGTCGCAGGGCCCGCCGTCCGTCCTGAACTCGCGGACCGCCACACCGTCACCCGCGTCGAGGTTCATTTCGTCGCGATCTTGGACCTTCCAACCGGCGTCGGCCAGTTGACCGTCGATCTCCTCGCGCGCGATCTCCTCGGGCTTCTTCTCGTCGTTAGCCATGCGCGCCTCAAGTTCAGCAGCACCAACTACCAGGGCTGACTGACCCAAGGTAGGCCAGGCACCCGCGGTGTGCCATCAGGGGCCGTGCTGGTGCGAAACAACTCGGCGTTCTGAGCGCCGGGGTCGCTCTTCAAGAGGGCCCCAGCACCTTCCGGGATTCTGGAGGGTGGAAACCGTTTTCGACAGGCACCGGGACCAGGCGCGGCGTAGCTCCGCGGCTCCCAACGTTGATGTTGTCGGCAGACGCTACGCGTGTGTGGGACTTACGCCTGCCGCGCGCGCGCAAGGACGTGTTTCGCAGGCCAGTCAGCGACCTGGGTAAGGACACGTCGTGGTGAACAGCCACGCCAACCCGAACCCAGGAGAGACCATGACCCAGAACCGCTTGCCCCTAGACTACGCCCTACCCCTCGCGGAGGAGACGCCGAGTCACGACCGCGAGGTCACCGACGAGGAGCGCGTCGAGACCCTCTACAGGGGCCTGCGTGCTGCCTCAATGTTGGGGGAGATGGTGGACCACCCCGTGTTGCGCGACCCCCTGGAAGACGCCCTCAGCCTCTACAGGATCATGGCCGCGCTTGGGCCGGAGGAGCTTGATTTTGCATGTGCTCTTCTGCTCGCTCTCCCGGACCTGAGTAGTCAGCGGGTGGACATGGTGAGGGCCGGGCAGCGCCTAGCGCATGAGCACCCGGAGTTCCTTGAGGACGCCTGGTTCTGGGTCAAGGCCGGGGCAAACTGGGATCTCTGCGAGGCTCTTTGCTATTACCGTCCCGACGAGACTTCCTGAGAATCCAAAGGAACGAGTTGTTCTTTCGCGCCCGGCGCTGCGGAAGCCGCACCGGAGGCCGGTTCAAGATCGTCAACACGAACAAGTCCACCGATTTGAAGCCCAACGCCGTCGCCAGCGTTTCGACCTCGATATGGGTCCAGCGTTGGCGGTGGTTTTGGTCCTGCGCGTCCATGCACTTGATCCAGCCCAGCCCGCCCGGTCGCAACACCCGCCACGCCTCCTTGAGCCCCGCCGCATACAGATCAAGGATCTCCTGGTGCGTTCTGACCGCGGAGGTCGCGCGAACCCGATACTTCTCTTCTTGATCGGGGTGGCCCGCACCGCCAGAGTCCC
>JAESQQ010000746.1 GCA_016765095.1 Planctomycetota bacterium
GAGGGGATCGCGCGGGCGGTCGAGATAGACGACCCCGACGTGATCGTCTATCTCAACTTGAACCTCAAGGTCGACGCGGCCTTCGCGGTCCCAGGCGTCCGCGCCGTCGCCGCCGGCGAGGCGGACGTCGCGATCGGGACCCGAGCCAGCGCCGAGGGCGGACAGGCGCTAGGGCGCGGTCTGCTGGGCGAAGCCAAGAGCCGCGGGTTCAACCTCCTGGCCCGGGCCCTGCTCCCCGCCCTGCGTCCCTACGCCGACACAAACGCCCCGCTCAAGGTCCTCTCACGCCGCGCGGCGGGTCTCCTCCTAGAGGAAGCTCGCGTCCCGCACGTGACCCTCGACTGCGAGTGGCTCGTGATCTTCCACGCCCACCGCCTTCGCGTGCAGGCCTATCCCGTCGTCTGGCGACAGCGGGACGGGAGCAAGATCCCCTGGCACGTCACGGGCCAAAGCCTGCTCGACTTGATCCACCTCCGCCGCCGCGCTTTCAACAGGAGTCCCACGTGCTCGAAACCCTAACGCAGCGACTTCGAGCCCCCCTGAACGCGCTCAAGTTCGTCGCCAACCCATGGATTCGCGGCCGGGACGAGGCCAATCACCGTGCCTGGGAGCGGCTGCCTGAGGAGCTCCGCCGCCCCGACCAGATCTTCGGCCGCCAGCAGCCTGGCTGTGCCGCGACGTATCACGTCATGGAGCGCTGCAACTTCAGCTGCACGGCCTGCTACCTCTCCAACTCCGCCAACGCGGTTCCCCCGCTCTCCTTCGAGGAGGTCAAGGAGCAGCTCGACGCGATCCGGGCCTACCTCGGCCCGTGGGGAAACACTCAGATCACCGCGGGCGAAGTCACGCTCCTCCCCGTCGAAGACTTGATCCGGATCCTGCGCTACTGCCACGAGATCGAGCTGAGCGCGATGGTCATGACCCATGGCGAGACCTTCCGCGACGACCCGACTTACCTCGAACGTCTCGTCTCGGAGGGCAAGCTCGAGAAAGTCGCGATCCACATAGACAACACCCAGCGCGGGCGACGCGGAATGCCTAAGAACGCGCGCGAGCGTGATCTGCACTTCATTCGCGACGAGTTCGCCGAGTTGATCCGCAACACACGCGCTCGAACGGGACGTCCGCTCTCTGCGGCGCATACCTTCACGGTCACCGAGGACAACATTGACGACGTGCCCGACGTCATGGAGTGGGTGCTCAGGAACGCCGACGCGTTCCGCATGATCAGCTTCCAGCCGACCGCCGCCGTCGGCCGGACACGCGTCGAGGCGCTCACCAAGCTGAAGGCCAACCGCGCGCGACTCTGGAGGCACGTCTCCGAGGCGACGGGGACCTCGCTCAACCCCCAGACCCTGATCTTCGGCCACCCCGACTGCAACGACACCTCGCTCTCGTTCGTGATCCGCTTTGGGGACGAGACTCAGATCGTGGAGGTCGTCCGCAGCGGGGCCGGCGTCGACCGGGCCTTCTTCGACCGCCTCTTTGGCGGGACCTTCGCTGGCTTCTCACCCGACGGCATGAGCATTGGGGAAGCCACGGCCCGAATCGTCGGGCGCCTCCTCCGCCAACCCCGCTACGCCTACGAGATCCCGGGTTACTGCCTCTACCGAGCCTTCACCGAGCGAGCGTGGTTCCCGCGCTTCCTCGCCCACGTCGCCCGCGGAGGCGAGTGGTCGATTCACCCCTTCGCGACGATCGCCCACCACTTCATGAGCGCAGACGAACTCGACACCCCCACCGGCCGCGAGCGCCTCGAGGCCTGCGTATTCCGACTCCCCGTCGACGGGAAAATGGTCTCCATGTGCGAAATGAACGGGAGCGGCCTGCGCCAAGAGCTAAACGTCGAGAGCACCGCTCGTCGGCGCCTTCCTCAAGCAAGCGGGGTTTAGCCTGAGACCCATGAGTGAGACCGACTTCGCGACTCGTGTTGGCCAGATCCTCGAAGCCGGCGCGCTCAACGTAGCCCTCGGGCTCGGGTATCAGCTTGGGCTCTTCGAGGCCCTCGACGGGGCCGGCGCGCTCAGCAGCGACGAGCTAGCGGCCAAGGCCGACTTAAACCCGCGCTACGTGCACGAGTGGCTCGGGGCCGTCCTCGCCGGGGGAGTCGTCGAGCTCGCCCCCGACGACCCGACGCGCTTCGTGCTCCCAGACGCGCACGCCCTCGTCCTCTGCCGACGTGGCGGAGCGCAGAACCTCGGCGTCTACACCCAAGAGCTGGGGCTGCTCGTCGAGGGGGCCCTGAGCGGAGTCCGGGCGGGGTTTCGGACCGGACAAGGCTTGGGCTACGAGTCCTATCCAGCCTTCCACGCGTTCATGGGTGAGCTCGCCGACCGCAAGCACGAGCAGGCACTCGTCGGCGAGTTCCTGCCCTCGGTCGCGGAGGGCGCTATCGAGGCACGCCTGCGGGCGGGAGGCGCGGCCTGCGACCTTGGCTGCGGGAGCGGACGGGCGCTCCTGCTCCTGGCTGCAGCCTTCCCGGCGAGCGAGTTTGTGGGAGTCGATCTGGACGAGGGCGCGCTCGAGGCAGGGCGCGACGCGGCTCGGGCGGCCGGCCTCACCAACGTCGAGTTCCTGACCCGCGACGCCGCTCGGCTGGCCGAGGCGCCGGGTGAGCTCGCGGCTCGCTTCGATTGGGTCAGCGCCTTCGACGCGATCCACGACCAGCTCGACCCCGCGGCGGCACTCCGAGGTGCGCGCGCGCTGCTCAAGGACGGGGGCGTGTTCTCGCTCGTGGATATCGCCGCCGAGAGCGAGCTCGCCGAGAACGCGGAGCGCCCGCTAGGCGCGTTCCTCTACACCGTCAGCCTGCTCCACTGCCTTCCGATCGGGCTCGGACCCGAGGGGAAGGGGGCTGGGCTCGGCATGCTCTGGGGACGCCAGCGAGCGCTCGACCTCCTCGCCGAAGCCGGGTTCGAAGTCGAAGTCGCGGAGATCCCAAACGACCCCTTCAACGTCCACTACTGCTGTCGGCTGAGCTCAGCTTGAGGGACAGCAGAGGCTGTCTCGGCTGTGCCACTCGTGGTCGATATCGCGCATTAGGAGCGCGTTGTCGGCGTTCGATCACG
Source organism: Planctomycetota bacterium (assembly GCA_016765095.1). Classification (GTDB taxonomy): domain Bacteria; phylum Planctomycetota; class J058; order J058; family J058; genus NORP233. The sequence goes on from JAESQQ010000746.1 coordinate 3,069, forward strand.
CCTCGAATCGCAGGGACGCGCAGCACAGGCCTCGCCCTTACTGCTCGGCGGGGGCGCCGGCTTCGATCCAACGGCGAACCCGCGCGACCTCCGCGTCGCTCAGGGAACCGTTGGCGCCCCAGCTGCCCATTTGGGGCATGCGCGCCCCGTGTCCGCCGACGTCGAGTTGAGTCCCGAGCATTTTGTGGAGCAGATAGGAGAGCTCGGGCTCGCCGGGGGCCACGAGGTTCATTTTGGAGGCTTGGCTGCTCTTGCGCTCCACGATCGCTGCGTAGGCCCGCTCGGCGTCGAGGCTCAAGCCAGCGCTCCCGCCGCCCCCTGAGTGGCAGCGGGTGCAATCGAGGTCGAACACCTCCTGGACCTCGCCCGGAACTCGCAGTGAGGGGTCTGGCGCCGACCTTGGCGTCGCGCTCGATCGTGGAGCCGGAGTCGGAGTCGGAACGGGCTCGGGACCAGAGCCCGGGTCCGTGCAACCCGCGAGGAGAAGCGGCACGAGAAGAACGAGGGCTCGGGGGTTGGTCATTCAGATCCTGCCGGCGTCACCGATTGGCTCTCGGCCAAGGCGCGCTCTAGGTCGAGAGGAGGACGCAGGGTAACGAGGGATCCGGCCAGGAGAGCTCCGTAAATCGAGAGGTGCCCGGCGAACACGGCCCAAGGCGCGACGCCGATCCCGACCAGGGCCAACACGACGACGTCCGACCCGAAGACCTGGGCGTCGGCCACGAAGGGCAACAGGCCGCCGAAGGGATTGAAGGCAAGACCGACCCCAAACGCAGCTCCGAGGGCGGGCCGGAGGGGCGCGAAGGCCGGGAGCCCCCCGGAGTCGATCACATAGACCAAAGCGCCGCTAACCGTGGGAACCAAGAAGCCCATCAGGACGATCGAAACTAGGATCCGAGTCGGCCAAGACTTGCGGCGCCGCTCCGCGTCCTCAGGATCCTCCGTCTCGTCCTCGCGAGGCAAGTCCTCGCCTCGAAGCGCAGCCAAGAAGGCCTCCTCCTCGCGCTCGCGGACCCTCGCGTGGAGGCGAGCCCCCAAGGTCGCGAGCGAAACGGCGGCCAAGGTCAGGGCGAGGGCGGTCCCCAGCGCCGCTCGCGATCCCTGGCCCGCCCAGAGGACGAGCGGGAGGACGAACACGACGCCCAGCAAGAGAGCGAAGCCGGGCGCACAGGCGGGTCGACTGGCGACGGCGTTCCAGGGCAAGAACCCGCGCAGGAGGTGGCTGGCCGAAGTCGGCCTCCCCCCCTCTTCGCGAAATCCCGTCGCGATCGCGGCCCTAATCACGACGGACGCAGCCAACAAGAGCGACACGATCGTGCGCACGATCTGGGGGGCACGGCTGACAACCGACGCTGTCAGGACCACGATCAAGAACAGCGCCGGCAGAACGGACAGCCGGGGAAGACGGCCAGGAGGTGCCCCTTCGGGGCGCTGGGCTTCCGCCGTCGCCGCCAGGAGCGGCAGGGCGATCACGAGGTGGAACACGACCGCCACGAGCCAGACTGGAACCGCGACCCCGAACAAATCGCAGTCACCCCAGACGGCGAGGGTCCCCAGGGGGTGCACGGCCCCGAGCGGTGCTATGACGTCGAGGACCTCGGCGACGCGTGCCCCGTGCTTGAGCGAGAGCGGAATCAAGAACCCGATCGCGTAGAAGGGGAGCAGGAATCCGAGCACCGAGATCCCGACCGTCGTCTGGAGCGCCAGCTGCGACTGGGTGGCGTGGTTCTTGAGCCAGCCCATGCGAACGGGAGCCTCCCGCTGTCGGTGTCCAAGGTAGAGCGCGAACGAGGCCAGGGAGACGTCGACCGAGACCAAGACCAGGAAGTAGCGCGGCAAGAACCCGAGGTCCCCGCCGCCAAGCGCGAAGGCTGCGGCCAGGAGTGGGAACAAGGCCAACTTCGCCAAGACCCCGATCGTGACGGCAGTCGCGAGCTTCCCAACGACCAGCCGCCAGGCGCCGAGCGGAGACACGATCAACCCCTCGAGGGTGTTCCGATCGCGCTCGAGCGCGAAGGCCACGCTGGCGGGGACCGCCACGCCCAGATGAACGAAGGCCAGGATCGCGCAGAGACCCAGGTAGACGTGGCGACCTGCGAAGCGGTGACCGCCCGTCGAAAACGCGAGCGCCCAGGCGAAGCCCAAGAGGGGGAGCCCGAACAGGACGCCGTAGGCGATCAGCCCGCTCAGCCCGCCGCCTTGTTTGGCGCCACGCGAGTAGACGAGGAGGTCCTTTTGGAGGAGCGGGTTGATCCACCGCTCGAGCGCCGTCACCCAACGAGGAGGGTCTGCCTCCGGCTCGACCTCTGTCGAAGGGGCCTCGACCGCAGGGGCA
>JAESQQ010000747.1 GCA_016765095.1 Planctomycetota bacterium
CCTCCCCCGCCACAGGCGCGGGTCGGCTCGCTGCCCAGGTCTTGCTGCTCGGAATGGTCGCTGGCCTGGCCGGCGTCAGCCTGGCGCACCCCGGCGGCCTTGCCCTCTGCGTGTTGGCGAGTCTGTTCGCGATTCGCAAGGGCCCGATTTGGCCAACGCCTGCGGCCGGTCCCTCGGCCGGCACGGAGGCCACGTCATGACTTGGACGAGTCAGAACTTCACGACCCCTCGCCGCGTCTCAGCACCCGTGCCTCCTTCGCACTCAAACAAGTCTCTTGGAGCCGCCATGTCGCTCGCTTGCAGTCTTCGCCCCGCCGCCCTCGCGGCGCTCGCTCTCTTGCTCAGCGCCGCGCCTGCGGCCTTGGCTCAGGAGCGGACGCGTCGCGTCGCTCAGCCCGAGAGGGTCTACGTTCCGATCGAGGACTTCGATCGGATCTTCGACAGCGAGAAGGGCGGAGTGTTCCTCCCTTACGCCGACCTCAAGCGCCTCCTCGAGCGAGCGCAGGCCAACGGGACGGTTCGCCCGGTCAAAGTCCCCGTCGAGCCTCCGACCGACTTCGTGTTGGTCGGCGCGCGCTTTAGCGGGTTGGCCGGCGATCGGGTGGCGCGGTTCACAGCGACCTTCGAGATCGAGGTCCTGCGCGAGAACGCCTGGGTCGTGGTCCCGATCGGGCTCGGCGAGGCCTCGCTGGAGTCGGTCACGGCCAGCGGAGGGGCCAAGGCGATCGTGGGGCCTTTGGCTCAGCTCGTCCAGCAGGCTCCCAACGCGCGCGGCGTGCTGGCGGCGAGAAACGCCAAGGGCTACGGGATCCTCGTCCGCGGACCCGGTCGGGTCACGACGACCGCGACGTTCGCGGTTCCGATTCACACCAAGCCTGGCGAGTCGAGCTTTAGCATCGACCTGCCTCGGGCGGCGCTGACTCAGTTCGTGACGACCCTCCCCCAGTCAGGGATCAAGGTCGTGGTCGAGGGCGCGCTCGCGACCGAAGCCAGCGACATAGAGGGCAAGGACCAGACAAGGGTCCGGGCCTACTTCGACGCTGCCAGCAAGGCGCGAGTGGTCTGGAACCCCAAGGCCAAGGCCGTGGACGGGGAGACTCAACAGCCAGTCCTGCTCGCTCAGACCAAGACTTCTCTTCGTCTCGACGAGGGAGTCCTCCAAGTCGTGACTCGAATCGTCTACGAGATTCGACGCGCCCCCTGCGACACGTTCCGCGTCCGCTTCCCCAAGGGCTACACGCTCCTCGGTGTCGAGGGCCAGAACATGCGCGAGACGCCATTTCCCAAGGCGGTCGGCGACGAGCAGGAGATCGTGGTTCGCCTGCACGACAAGGCAGAGGGCGTCTACGCCCTCTTGATTCGCCTCGAGCGTCAGGTGGGCGAGACGACCTCGGCCAAGCTCGCCTTCCCACGGATCGCGACGGCGGGCACCGAGCGTGAGTGGGGGATCTTGGCCGCTCGCGCGAGCCAATACGTGAGCATTGAGCCCCAAGACGAGCGCGGCGTGACGCAGATCGACCACGCCAAGCTCGACGCGGATCAGGCCAAAGACCTTGGCTGGGCTCCTCCCGTAAAGAGGAGGCGCGGGAAGGCCAAGATCAAGCGTGCCCGCCCGCCTCTGGTGTTCCGCTACCTGCGCCAGCCTTACGGCCTGACCCTCGCGGCGCGACCGATCGTGCCCGAGGTCAAGGGCAAGGTCTTCACCCTCGCCACGTTCCGTGACGACCAGATCGCGCTCAAGACCGTCGTGGTCTATCAGATTCGCAAGCGTGGGATCTTCTCGGTTCGCCTCCTGATCCCGAAGGGGATCGACCTCGAGCCCTTCAACGAGCGCGTGATCAAGAAGGACGTCCGCTTCCCCGGCCCGACTGAGGACACCGAGATCCTCCAGCTCCAGTTCGTTAACCAACAGGAGGCGACTTTCGTGCTCCCGATCAGCGGGACCGTCGAGCGGAGCAAGAAGCAGCCAGAGACAGGGACCGTCGGCCTCGTCTTGCCTCGGATCGGCCTCCTCGACGTGCTCGAGGAGAAGGGCTTCCTCGGCGTCGGCGCCCAGACGCACCTCAAGCTGACCTACGACGAGGAGAACAGCAGCCGCGACAGTCTGCTCGAGCTCTCCCTGACCGAGCTCCAGGGCAACGGCTTCCGTCACGTGCCTGCCAAGGGCGAAGAGTTGACCTTCGGGCTCAAGTACTCCTACCCGAAGGATCTCCTGGCTCGATTCGAGGTCCGCAAGAAAGAGTCCAAGCTGACCGCCAAGATCGAGTCCTTGGTGGACGCCCAGGAGGATCTCGTCAAGGTCAAGACCACGATCCGCCTCAAGGTCGAGCACGCTGGGATCGAAGTCCTCAGGCTGCAGGTCCCCAAGGAACTCAAGACGGACAAGGACCTCAAGTTCGAGCGCGACGGCTTGATCAAGGAGCCCCGGGTCGAGATCGAGGGCGACTACGCGATCTGGACGATTCCCCTCCAGGGCAAGCCGATCGGGGACTTCGTGCTCCGCTGCGAGTACGACATCAAGCTCGACAACTTTCAGGCTGGCCAACAGCGCAAGGTCACGCTTCACGAGCTCAAGGTCCTCGACTGCTTCAGCGAGACGGGGGACATCGCGCTCAAGAAGCACGAGAACCTCGTGATTCGCGAGGCGTCCATGACCTCGCTCGAGAAGCGCGACAAGCGTGACCTCCCGCCCGAACTCAAGGCGCAGCACCCGATCCACGCCTACCGCTACGTCAGCCACCCGCACCAGCTCGAGCTGATCCTGACCAAGTACGACTTCCAGGCTCCCCTCGGGATCTTGGTCAAGCACCTCCACCTAGACGAGGTCCTCGACGAGGACGGGTTCCTCAAGGTCGAGGCCTGGCTCCTGATTCAGAACAACGCCGAGCAGTTTCTGACCCTCCTCCTTCCGCCCAAGGCTGAAATGCGTGGGCTGCTCGTGGACGGGGACAGCGAGGAGTGGTCCGAGGGCGACGCGGTCGAGGCCCGGCCCTCGATCCAGGTTCACCTGGGAGAGGTCACGAAGGGACGCAAGCAAGACCCGTTCTTGGTGCGGATCCGCTACAACCTCCCGGCCAGCGAGCTAGGACGGACCGGGCGGCGCGAGCTGTTCACCGTGGCGCTGCCGCTCAAGGGCGACAAGGTCGTGCCCGTGGCGCGCCTGACGCGGCTGCTCTACTTGCCCGAGGGCTACGCTTACCTCGACTTCGACACCGACGCGACCAAGCACTTCGACGAGACCAGCCTCTGGGAGACGCTCAAGGAGGCGCTCGGCGTGAGAACCGGTCGCGACCGCTGGCAGCGGAGCCAGGCTGGGACCTTCGCCAGCGCCCAGGTCGCCGCTCTCAAGCGGACCGGCGTGGCTGGGACGGGCGCGGGTGGGATCTACCCCCGCCTTGAGCTTCCCCAGGGCCTCAAGCCCTACTTGTTCGAGAAGCTAGCCAACCCCTCTCGGCTCGGCGTGCGCTACTCGACCTGGCCGGTGTTCTTCCTGCTCGACGTGCTGGCTTTCCTGTCAGTGGTCTTGATCGGGATCGCTCTCGATCACAAGAAGATCCTCTCGCCCCTGGTCTACGTCGGCGGCGCCTCGGCGCTCTCGCTGCTCGGGGCCGTGTTCCTAGGGCGGGCCCTGGAGCCCTACTTCGCCTCGGGCCTGGTGGGCTCGCTTGGCTTGGGCGGCTTCTTTCTGGCTCGCGGAGTGTGGCGCGAGCTGACCGTCCTCCGCCACGAGCGGCGCCTTGAGGAGTTGGAGAAGGAGGCTGCCCTGGCGTGGGCTCGCGCCGAAGCCGCCCAACGGGAGGGCGCGCTGGCAGGTGTCGTGGTCGCGACCCCCAAGCCTGAGGCTCCAGCGGACGCCAAGGGCAAGGGCGGGAAGGGCGGATCGGACGCAGAGGTTGACGCCGCCGCAGATCGAATCTGGCTCGAAGGCACCGGCTCTCCTGAGGAAGCAAAGGCTGACGAGGCCAAGGCTGAGGACGCAAAGGCTGAGGAAGCAAAGGCTGACGACGCCAAGGCCGACGACGCCAAGGCCGACGACGCCAAGGCTGACGACGCCAAGGCTGAGGACGCCAAGGCCGAGGACGCCAAGGCCGAGGACACCAAGGCTGACGACGCCAAGGCCGAGGACGCCAAGGCCGAGGACGCCAAGGCTGACGACGCCAAGGCTGACGACGCCAAGGCTGACGACGCCAAGGCTGACGACGCCAAGGCTGACGACGCCAAGGCTGACGAC
>JAESQQ010000748.1 GCA_016765095.1 Planctomycetota bacterium
AAACAGGGTCGACGCTAAACGGGGTCGACGCTAAACAGGGTCGACGCTAAACAGGGTCGACGCTAAACAGGGTCGACGCTAAACAGGGTCGACTGGGTCCACCTCGGGCTTCGCCTCGAACCGAGTCACCAGGCGCCAACGCACGAGGCGGGCCCGATCACCGGAGTCTTGAAGCGTGGGCGCGGTCCACCAGTAGCCCGCCTCGAGGCCTCCCTCGCCGACGCTCAGCCGCACGAGCCTCGCCGCAGGCTCTCCGTTGTGCGGATTGACCCCAGGTTCGAAGTGGAGGGCCTTGATCGCGGCGCAGAGCTGATCCACGTCGTCGGAAGGCACAAGCTCACGGCGCGGCTCCGAGGCCCCTTCGAGCTCCCACTCCACGAGCCGGAGTTCGCTCAGGCGGGGGTCCACGTCAGGAGACCTCGCTCAGAGGCCCTCGCGGGTCACTCGCGGCGTGCGCCGCGCCGACGGGGTTCGTCGCGCCCGCCTCGAGCAGCCCCTCGAGGAGGGTCCGCATGGCGAGGTAGCGCCAGGTCAGGAGCTCATGACCTGGCTTGGCCCGGAAGAAGGGGCGCGCGCCGAGGACCTTGCCGGTCTCGACGTCGAGCTCGACCGCGACGCCGTCGTCCTCGAACCGATCCGGCGCGCCTGGGATTCGCACGAGGGTGTGTTCGACGCCCTCGATCCGACCGCGCAGGCGCGCTCCGCCAGGCGGAACGTGCTCGAGGAAGAACCCGTCGTGGTTGGGCGCTTCGCGATAGCTGCCCTCATTGCCAAAGAAGCGCGGCTTGACAATGTATGGGCCACCCGACTCGGGGCAGAACACGTCGCAGTTGCCGCACTCGTTGCAGAAGTCCGCGTAGTTCGCGATCTGGTGCTTTTGCTCGACGGTGTAGGGCTCGTCCGCGTCGCTGATCGCGACCTTGCCGGGCCCCTCGACCACGACTCGCTCCCAGGCCTGGTTAACGGGTCGCGTCGTGACAAAGAAGTTGGCGTCGTTCGGGCAGACCGGAATGCACTTGTCACAGGAAATGCAGTCAAAGAGCGTCAGGTCGCTCCCGATCTTGCGAGGTGCCTTGCTGTTCTTGGGGAACGCGTAGCGCGGATCCTGCGCGACCTCGCCCGCATACGCGCTCAGGTTTTTGCTCCCCGCCACGGTCACGAGCTCGCCGTAGCGCTCGCTCGCGCCGTGCTCAGCCAGCAGCGCGCGCACGTCCTTGGGGCCCTCGCCCTCGAGGTGAGCCTTGACCAGCGCCCCGAGCTCCTCGCCCAAGACGTCGCCCGCGAGAGCGGCGCCTTGACCGCGAGCGGCGAGCACATAGTCCCCCCGGTTCGAGACGCCGAGCTTGCGCATTCGGCCTTCGAGTTCGCGGAGGTAGCCCGTCATGCGCCCGTAGCCGCCTGCGCGGAGGAGGTCCGTGCAAGTCGTGATCGGCGCGAGGTCACCCGCGACCAGCTCCGAGAAGTTCTTCCGATCCACACCCGCCGAGAAGCTGATCGCGTATCGGTCAGCGAACTGCTCGCGGAATCGCGCCGCGAGGGTCGTCGAGATCACGTGCAGCGGAGCGCCCGAGAGATACATCATTTTGTCGTCGGGGAAGAACGTGTCGGTGTTCTCGACCACGAGCGTGTTGGTGAACTTCACGCCGAGGGTCAAGCCCTTGGCCTGAGCCTTGCCCTCCAGTCGCCCGACGATCCCCTCCATTTCCTCCCAAGCCAAGTCGTGCTCAAACGCCCCCTTGTCGAGGCGCACGTGCTCGTAGCCCAGCTGAGAGCGAACGAGGTCCTCGACGGCCTCGTAACCGAGGAGCGTCGGGTTGAGCTTGATCAGGGTGTGGACCCCGAGGTCCTCGAGGAGGTAGGCGCAGATCGCCTCGATCTCGTCGGCCGGGCAGCCGTGGAAAGTCGAGAGGGTGATTCCAGCCGCGACCCGCGGCTCGTAGTCCAGATCCGCAAAGCGCGCCAGGGGCCCGCGCAGGCGACCCCGGAGGCGATCGATCACTTCGCTGGCGTCGAGCATGGTCCGCACAAAGTCGGTCACCTTGCGGGTCCGAATCCCGGCCAGGTCATAGCCAACCGACATGTCGAACAGGACCTGCTCGCTCCCGGGTGTCTCCTCGATCGCCCCTGTCTCGCGCAGGATCCGAAGGAACATCCAAGCCGCGACGTATTCCTCGAGCGCGTCCTCGACGCGGAGCTCTTGGGACCATTCGACGTTGTAGCCCACGTGGCGAGCGTCAATGCAGGGGCGGGGAATCTCGAGCCGGTCGTCGACTTGGACCGTCTTGAGCTCCACGACTCGCCCGCCCGCGAGATAGGAGAGAACAATGTTCTGGATCAGCTGAGACTGCGGCCCCGCCGCCGGCCCAGCGGGCGTCGCCGCTGGCTCCCCGCGGAAGGTGCAGGACAAGTCCAGGGCAGGATCCGGCTGCCAGAACTTCTTCCGAGGGAGGTCGAAGATCGCGTCCTTGCGCTCGAACTCTTCGAGCGCGCGCAAGAGGAGAACCTCGAAAGGTTGGGGGTGCAGCTCCACAGTCCAACTCCGGGGGGAATAGCCCCTCGGGCGAGGGGGGGCCTCAGTCTATGGCGTGTCGAGGGGCCGTGTCGATCGAAGGAGGCTCCTGTGGATCGACTCCGAGGCGAAGTGGGTCGATCGTCCGCCTCAAGCCCCGCTCCCCCGCCCATCTCTCGGGCTGGCTGCGGCGCTTGACGGCCTTCCCGCCTTGGGTATTATTCGGCGATCGACTCGGCCCTATCGTCTAGTCTGGTCCAGGACGGAAGCCTCTCAAGCTTCAAACAGGGGTTCAAATCCCCTTAGGGTCATTCAGCCCAGAGCTCTGCAAGCTCTGGGCTGTCTTGTTTGGTTCGTAGGGGCTTGTTTGGTTCCCTCTCGGCGACTGGAGGGCACAGAGGCCGCCCCAAGTCCGCGGAGGCCCTTGATCTCGGCCGACTCCCGCCTCGGCATGGGCGCCGGGGGCCCCTTCCGGCTATCTTTGCCCGTTCATGTCCCGCCTGTTCCTGTTCGCGGTGCTCCTGCTTGGAGGGTGCTCGATCCCGATCCCTCGGGGTCCGATCGCCGACTTCTTCACCAAGGACTACGAGCTCCCCAACTACGACGCTCGCACGGCCGATCTCGCCCGCTCGTTTCTGGACTTCGACTCGAGCCCCGCGAGCGCAGCCTTCGGCGGGCTCGCCGGGGCCGGCGCAGGCGGAGCCAAGACGTGGCACCCCTCGAGCGCGGTCGGACTGGGCGGGCCGAGCGGGGCCGCGCTCAGTCACCTCATGAATGAGGCCCGGACCGTCGCCCCCCTCCCCGAGACCTACAACCTGTTCGCCCTCGCGCTCCCGATCATTGCGACCGACCCCAACAAGGGGCCGACCGTCGGCCTGATCGCCCCCGCAGTGTTCAAGGAGCGCAAGCGGATCACCAACATTCTCGCCCCCGACGTCACGGTCAACGAGATCGACGGGATCGGGGCGATCTTCCGCATGCGGCGGGCCTTCTCCCGCGTCTCGGACCTCCTGATCGACGCGGGAACCTCGAGCGAGGGCAACGACGAATACGAGATCCGCTTTCGCCAGCGCCGATTCGGAATCAACCAGGCCCTCTTCTACGAGACGCGGTTCGTCTACCGAACCGAGCTCAGCACACGCTTCTATGGAATCGGCAACGACACCGACGAGGACGACGAGAGCAGCTACGTGTTCCGGCAGACCGTGGCCCAGGCCCTGATCGGAGTCGAGATCCCCTTCGACATGCGGATCGAACTCCGCGAGCGGGTCGTGAGCTACAAAGTCGGCCCTGGCCGCCTCGACCGAGTCCCCAGCACACGCCTCCGCTACCCCAACGTCGAGGGAGTTCGCGGCGACCGGTTCACGATCCAAGCGCACCAGATCCGGCTGACCTACGACACGCGCGACTCGCTCACCACGCCGACCCGGGGCCTGTTTGGCGACTTCACCTACGAGCTCTCGGACGGGACGCTGGGCAGCGAAGTCGGCTTCCAACGCTTCGGGCTGACCCTGAGCGGCTTGTTCCCCAAGCTCAAGGGACGCATGACGACCGTCGTCCGCATGTCGGGCTGGATCCTGACCGGCGACAAAATTCCCTTCTATGAGCTGACGCAGCTCGGCGGAAGAAACACGATCCGCGGCTACGGCCAAGGCCGCTTCGTCGACCAAAACGGCTACGTGGTCAACCTCGAAGAGCGGATCAACATTCTCGACTACACCATCGCCGGGGTCGACCAAGTCCTCCAACTGGCGGGGTTCATAGACGCCGGCCGAGTGTTCGCCGAAGGGGAACGCTTCACGCTCAAGCAAACCAAGATCGCAGTCGGGGCGGCAATCCGGCTCGTGATCCCCGACTCCGAACTCGTGACCTCGATCGACATCGGCGTGAGCAACGAAGGCCCCGCCGTGTTCGTAGCCCTCGACTACCCCTTCTAAACTGCTTTGCCTGCGGCCTGCGAAAGCGGAATCAGCTAGATCGCGGGCGCCTTCAGGCAAAGCAGTTTCTAGGGAAGATTTGACGAGTGCTGCCCACCACAAGTTGCGGTCCACCCCAATGCTTTCGTAGGGGAGGGGCTTACAGCTCCTGAGGTAGCGACGGTTAAGTGCGCGGGAGGCTCCAGAGAGGCCGAGCGGC
>JAESQQ010000749.1 GCA_016765095.1 Planctomycetota bacterium
TCCGGGAGAGACTACCAAAGCGCGTTGTGAGCCGTCCAGGAGGGGCGCTCCTGCGATTCGTAGGGTGCGGGGTTTACCCCCGCCCGCCTGTCCGGGAGAGACAGACGGCCTCTGAGCTTAGGCTAGTGGGGGCGCAGAACCTGAGGTGGGGCGCGCCTCGCGCCGGGCGCGGCTCGAACCCAAGCGGTAACCTGCTCGCGTGAGCCGGGCCCTTGACAAGCTGCTGAGTGTCGCCCACAAGCGGACTCCTGCGCCGCGCTCCTCGCTGAGCGGGCTCGTCAGTCCTCGCTTGGGCGAGCTTCGGAGCGATCGCTTCATCTGCCCGGAGGACTATTCGCTCGGCTATCACACGCCCTACTGGGAGGAGCTCTCTGAGCCCGAGCGCCTCGCGCTAAATCACTGGGTCTACGCCCTGACCTACTCCCGGATTCGAAACGGCGAGCGCTACGTGCTCGCTGCGAACGCGGCCTTGGCCGACTACCTTCGCCCTCACGCGCCGAGCGTCAGCCTCCTCCTCGAGCGGGAGACCCACGAGGAGCGGGACCACATTCAGGCCTTTGAGCGGGTCGGCGAGCGGGTCTGCGCTGGGCTCGGGCTCGCCGGGTGGGGCTGGCCGATCAAGCCTGGCAACGCAGTGGCTTCCTCGCCCCTGGCGGTTCGAGGGCTGCTCAAGGCCTTCGGTCCTGACTACGTCGTCCTCCTACTTCCTGACCCGCGGAGTCGCGAACCACATGGGGAAGGGCTTTGAGCAGCCGCTGGCGCGGGGGGAGGGCTTCTCCTCGCTGACCCAAGAGCTCGCCCTCGAGCACACCCTTGACGAGAGCCACCACATGGCTCTTTCGTGCCTCTTGGCGGAGGCTGGCAAAGAGCTCGTGGGCGCGCCCCAAAGGCGACGGGAGGGTCGGGCCTACGCTCGTCTCCTGGAAGGGGTCTCGCGCTCGGTGATTCGCTACACCTTCGGCCAGCCCTTCTACAAGGCGCATGAAGTCAGCCTCTCGCGCGCAGCCCTGGGGCGAATTCCGGCCCTCGCGCAGCGGAGCGCCGCCTTTCGCGACGAACTCGTGGTCGCCCACTTCGCCTCGACGAGCGGGATTGAGCGGGGACGCAACCGCGTCATGGCGCGCCCGAATCGCCGGATTCTCTCGGCAGCAGATCTCTCCGAGCGACACCGTCGCGCTTGGCGCGAAGAGCTGGCCGCCGGGCAAGGCAACCTCCGCTTCTTGGAAGGGGAGCCTGTCGCAGCAAAGGCTCAGGGCCGGCCAGGCTAGCCAGCGAGGTCGTTCTCGCGCTCCTGGGGACCTTCGCGGTCTCCTTCCTCCTCTCCTCGATTCGGGGCCGTCAAGCCAGACTAGCCGAGGCTATCGGCGAGGTTCAGGCGAGGCGCGCGGATCGCCTCGATTGCGCCGCGTCACTGAACCGAAACTCCATGGGTTCCGGGTTCGCCCCGCCTTCGTCTCTCCAGGGGAGGTGGCTTGCTGCCGGTTCGCTGGGCGCGGACCCAATTGCGGCTCAACACCGCCCCAATTGCGCCCCGCGAGGCAGAGCGCAAGTCGTTGAAAAAACAGGCGTTGCGCGAAAGTGAGACGAATTAGTAACCCAAAATCAGGTCTCGGCTACTTCCGGTGCACGTGGCGCGCGACGTAAATGATCGTTTCTCGCTCGTGCCAACCTGCTCGGCTTGGAAGGCCGGGTGAGTTGCACGCCGCGCCTTGGAAGGAACCAATCATGAACCGAACGCTCCTCAGCCTCTCTACTCTCTTGTTGGCCTCCGGGCTCCTCACGGGGTGCGGTAGCGACCGCTCGAACCGGGCCGCCGCGACGGCAGCCCCGGTCGCGAGCAGCACCGCCCCTGTTCAGACCGACCAAGTCACGTTCGAGATCGTGATCGAGAACCTGTCCGACCAGACCTCGCTGCCGAGCCCGCTCTCGCCTGGCCTGTGGGCGCTCCACAGCGACGCAACGCAGCTCCTTGTGGGCGGCGCGCCCGACACCGGGGCGGGCCTTGAGGCCTTGGCGGAGGACGGCGACCCGACCCAGCTCCTAGTCTCCCTCGGGCTCGATCCTGAGGTCGCTGCCTCGGGCCGGCTTGACCCGACTCCTCCCGGGACCACTCAGGTCCTCCAGATCGTCGCCTCCCGCGCGGCTCGCTCGCGGCTCTCGCTCGCGACCATGCTCGTGGCCAGCAACGACGCGGTCTATGCGACCCGGGGCGTCGCGCTCTTCGACGCTGCGGGGCAGCCCCTCGCGAGCCAAGTCCTGACGCCTGGCCTCTACGACGCCGGGACCGAGACCAACGAGCCCCTCGGCCGCGGTCGCCACCAGCCCGCTCGGCAGGCGAGCCCCAACACGGGTCCCCGCGAGGGCGTCGTGACTCCATTCAGCGCAGGGACGCGCCTTCTGCCTCGGGCCGAGCGCCTCGTCGAGATCACCGTCAGCCAAAGCGGAGGCGAGCTCGTGATCGCGTTCCGCAACGCCAGCGCTGAGGCCGGCTTCGCGACTCCCTTCGCCCCTCTGTTTTACGCCCTTCACCAAGACGGGTTCGAGCTGTTCGAAGAGGGAGCCTTGGCGCCGCTGGGCCTCGAGACCCTCGCCGAGTCCGGGAGCCCGCGGGACCTCGTTCCTGCTGTCTCCGGCGACCCCCTCGTGACCATGGCCGCCGCGGTCACCACGACCCTTCAGCGTCCCAACGCGGCGCCGGGTCCTGTTCTGCCGGGTGAGACCTTCGAGCTCCGCCTCGACGTGAGCGGCGCTCAGCGCCTGAGCTTGGCGAGCATGATCGTGCAGTCGAACGACTGGTTCCTGGCGCTCTCCCCAGGCGGACTGACCCTGCGGGACTCGACTGGCGCTCTCCGGCCTTCGAGCGAGCTCCAGGCAGAGCTGCGGCGCACGATCGCGGTCTGGGACGCCGGCACCGAGGAGGACCAGGCTCCGGGCGCTGGCTCGAACCAGCCCCTTCGTCAGACGACCGCCAACAGCGGCCCCCTCGACGCCGACGACACCGTTCGCCGCGTGGCTGATCTCAGCTCGGATCACGAGGGTCTGGGTGCTGGCGGCGTGGCGAGCGTCACGATCACTCCTCTCGGCGGCCTTCGCTTTCGGGTCGAGGTCACCAATACGAGTGACCAGACTGCCTACAGCGCGCTCCTGACTCCGATCGTCTGGAACCTGCGGGACGGTCAGACAGGCCTGTTCACTAGCGGGCAGCCGGCGAGCGCTGGCTTGGAGTCGCTGGCCGAAGACGGCAACCCGGCCGTCTTGATCGGCAGCCTCGGTGCGAACGCCCTGGCCGGCGTCGCGAACACCCCGGTCGGGGCCGCTGCTCCGGGCCCGATCGCCGCGGGCCAGACCTACTCGTTCGTGGTCACGGCCGACCCCTCGCTTCGCTTCCTCAACTTCGTGGGCATGATCGCGCCGACTAACGACACCTTCCACTCGCTCGGTGAGCGGGGCGTGGCCCTCCTCGACGCCGCAGGCCAGGCCCGCACGGCTGCCGAGCTTCGGACTGAGGTCGCACAGTCCTTTGTCGCTTGGGACGCTGGCACCGAGGCCAACGAGGTCGGCGCCGCGGGTCCCAACCAGCCTCCCGCCCAAGCCACCCCGAACACCGGGCCCGCCGCTGGCGACGGCAACGTTCGTCCCTACGACGACGCGCTCTGCTTCGCCCCGGACGCGGCTCGCATGGTGCGGATCACGATTCGTCCGATCCTCGCGGCGAATGGCGGTTGGGCGATTTTTGCTTACACCCCTCGCGGTCGAAACCACGGATACAA
>JAESQQ010000076.1 GCA_016765095.1 Planctomycetota bacterium
CGGCCCTCGCGTCGAGCCGCGACAAGTCAGCCCGCTCCGCGCTCGCCAAGGCGCTCAGCGCGAACGACGGCTGGGTCCGCTACGCCGCGTTCCGCGCCCTGCGTCACCAAGGCGCGAGCCTGGAGACCTTCTGCGACTGGGTCTACGGCGACGAGAGCGTTCGCAAAACCGCCGCCGCCAAGCTCAGCGCGTGGGCCGCTCGCTGAGGAGGGCCGGCGCCCTCGCCCTCGCCCTCCTCGCCTTGAGCGGTTGCCCGGCACCCCCGGGGCAAGCCACCCTGCCGGCCACGCCAGCGCCGTCTCAGGCCCAGGGAACCACGCCCGCGATCGACGCCCCCAGCGCCCCGCCGAGCAAGAAAAGCCCACGTCCCACGCCCCCGCCCGCGAGCGATCGGGTCCCGCCTCTGTCTGCGGAGACGCGACCCAAGACGCCGAGCGCGCCGCTCCTCCCCAGGCCGGGGCCCGCTCCGATTCGTCGGCTGTGGACAGGTCTTCTCTACCCCCGCGCGCTGGCAGCGAGCCCCGCGGGCGAGGTCTACGTGATCGACAAGACCGGCCTGATCCGTTGCCTGGACCGAGACGGTCGCGAGCGGGTCCAAGTTCGGACGCCGGCGATCGAGAACGGGACTCCCTCGGCCATGGCCTGGCACCCCAGCGGGCGGCTCCTGGTCGCCGACAGCCACTACGGTCGCGTCCTGATCTACGGCCCCGACCTCAACCTCCTGGATCTGTGGGGAGCCCACGGTCGTGAACCCGGGCGCTTCATGCTCCTGACAGGGATCGCCGCCTCGGAGGACGGTCGGATCTACGTCAGCGATCAGGGCGACGACGTGGCTCGCGTGCAGATCTTCGACCTCGGCGGAGCCCTGCTCGGCTCGTTCGGGCAGTTTGGGAGCCGCGCCGGCGAACTCAACCGACCGATGGGCCTCGCGATCTTCGGCGAGGAGGTCGCGGTCGCAGACTCACTCAACCACCGGGTTCAGGTGTTCGACCTCGACGGGAGCGCTGTGCGTCGCTGGGGCCGCCTGGGCGACGTGCCCGGAGACCTCAAGTATCCCTACGGGCTCAGCTTCGACGCCTCGGGGCGTCTGTTCGTGGCCGAGCAGGGCAACCATAGGCTTCAGCTAGTCGACACGAGTCCGGCCTGGACCTTTGGGAAGCCCGGGCGCCAGCCCGGCGACCTCAGCTCGCCCTGGGCCGTCTTGGCGCTGGGAGACCGTCTGTTCGTCACCGACGGGGGCAACAACCGGCTCTATGAACTCGCAGCGCCGCCCGCACCGACTCGCTGAACCCGTCGAGGGATCAGTTGACGGAGTCTGGCCCCGGGAGGGAGTCTGGCACGAGCGCTCGCAGGCGCGGATAGGGCTCTAAGTCAATATTGCGAGCCCGGAGGTCCGTCGCGAGCATTAGCGCCGTGAGCTGATCGTAGGAGACCTCAGGCTTCCAACCGAGAACGCGCCTAGCCTTGCTCGCATCACCGGTGAGCACGTCGACTTCCGTGGGCCGGAAGTAGCGCGGGTCAATCCGGACGATCTGCTTGGGATCGCGGTCGATCAGGCTGCAGCAAAGGTCCAGGAAGTTCTGGACCGAGTGGCTCTCCCCTGTCGCGATCACGAAGTCGTCTGGGGTGTCCTGTTGGAGCATCATCCACATCGCGCGCACGTAGTCGCCCGCATAGCCCCAGTCGCGCTTGGCAGCCAGGTTTCCCAGGTAGAGGTGGTCCTCTAGACCCGCCAGGATTTTGGCGAGGCCGTAGGTGATCTTGCGGGTCACGAAGGTCTCGCCGCGACGCGGGGACTCGTGGTTGAACAGGATCCCGCTCGCGACGTAGAGGTCGTAGGCTTCGCGGTAGTTGCGGCATTGGTGGTAGGCCGCGACCTTCGCGACCGCGTATGGACTGCGCGGGTCGAGGGGCGTGCTCTCGTCGTAGGGACCCTCAGACGCCCCCCCAAACATCTCCGAGCTGCTGGCTTGATAGAGCCGGATCTCCTTCTTGGAGTAGCGCCGAATCGCTTCGAGAAGCCGCAGCGTTCCGAGGTAGACCGTGTTGGCGGTGTAAGTCGGAAGGTCGAAGCTGACGCGGACGTGGCTCTGGGCCGCGAGGTTGTAGATCTCGTCGGGGCCGATCGACTCGACCAAGCGCGAGAGCGTGCCCGAATCGAGCATGTCGCCGTAGTGGAGCTGAAACCGCTTGCTCTCGGTGTCGTGCAGATCTCGGAACAGATGCTGGATCCGCTGGGTATTGAACGAAGAGGAGCGACGAATGATCCCGTGGACCTCGTAGCCCTTGGCGAGCAGGAAGTCGGAGAGGTAGCTCCCGTCCTGACCCGTCACTCCTGTGATCAAGGCGATCTTGGTCACGCAGCCACCCCCCCCGATCGATCGTCGTGCTCCAGCTTGATCTTCATGGGGCCCAACTTACACCGGCGTTCGCCCGCAAAAAACACCGCCCAAGCCCAACCCGGGGTCCCCTCCAGGCCAGAGAGCGAATCCCCGCCAAAAATCCCTGATTTTCCACTCAACCCACCCCCTCTCCCGACCGTCCGACCCCCGACTAGAGGTGGCACCTCATCGTCGTAAGTGCCGAAAAGCTGGCAGATTCAGTCTCGTTTCAATCTGAGCCGAATAAGCGCCACAGCCTTTTCATGATCCGGGAATTGGGCGAAGGCAGAGGGGGACCGCGAGTGTTCGTTACAGGGCTTAAGTCTCTATTGGGGGCAACTCCCCACCATGGCAGGCTTTGTGCTGTTAGATCCCTGAATCCATCCGAAGGCCAGGCATGAAACGCATCCTCCTCTTCGCATTCCTCAGTATGGGCCTCGTCGCTTGCGGTAGCGACAGCTCAGGTGGGGGCGGAAACCCAATCGTCGCGAGCGGTCTCCAGAACGCTCAGCGAGCCGACCTCTCGGGTCAGGCCTCCGTGTTCACGGGCAACCTGGGCTCGGGCGTCACGTTCACGTTCCCCGCCGTTAAGGATCAGGGCTACCTGATCTCGTTCCAGAGCAGCGACTCGTCCGACCAAGTCGTGCTCGACTTCGCGGGTGACGACGGCACGGGGCTCAAGTCCAAGACCGTCGATTCGGGCGACACCTACCAATACACCCACATTGGCAAGAGCCAGCACGTGCTCGTGATCGCGCGTCCCCGCAACCCGTTCAACACCGCAATCGACGTCACGAGCCTCACGATCACTGGCCGTGGCAGCTTCCCCGAGGACGCGGTTCACGTGAACTTCGTCGTGGCGGGCAAGCACACCGGCTACGGCAGCTTCGGCGACATGGCCACGACGGCCGATCAAGCCGCGTTCACGACCGCCGTCATGCAGAAGGTCCAGCAGCACTTCGCCCAGTCTGGAATCGCGATCAGCTTCGAAGGCTTCGCCTACACCGCGGACCAAGTCAAAGCACAGAACCCCTCCTTGATCGGACCTGACGACATGGCGCTCTGCGCCGCTGGCGAAACGGTCGGTTCGAGCGGGTTCGGCCTCGTCCAGACCCAAGGGCTCGACGCCTGGGGTGACCTCGGCTTCGACAAGACCGACCCTGACTTCGACCGCAGTCGCGGAATCAACCTGTTTATCGTCCACCACTTCAGCAACGACGGAACGGTCGGGCTCAGCCCCCGCCCAGGCGTGCTCATCGGCCGCGGCCCAGACACGGCCCTCTGCGTGGCGACGTTCCTCCAGCAAGGCTCGACGCTCATCCCCCGGACCGCTGACGAGGTCGCCCTGGTCGCGACTCACGAGATCGGCCACTTCCTCGGCCTGCTCCACACCACGACCTTCACGCCCGATCCGCTCCGCCCGAGCGAGGCGATCGACGACGGCGTCTCCGACACGCCCGAGTGCTTGGTCACGACCGACGTCAACGGCGACGGACGGGTTGGGATCGGCGATGGTTGCCCTGACGAGACGAACATCATGTTCTATCAGTCAGGTCCCATGCAGACGGTCTTCAGCCAAGGCCAGAGCCAGATCATGCGGAACCTCCTCTCGCTCCAAGAGCACTAGCCGCTGGACCCGGAGATGCCGGTACAGGTGAATGTAGGGGCGGGGTTTACCCCCGCC
>JAESQQ010000750.1 GCA_016765095.1 Planctomycetota bacterium
GTCGTCGTCGTCGTCGTCGTCGTCGTCGTCGTCGTCGTCGTCGTCGTCGTCGTCGTGGCCCGACTCGAGAATCTTGCCGCTCGCGCTGATCAAGAACTCGTGGTTCTTCTTCCCGTCGCGGGTCTCAACCTCGTAGACGGTTTCGGGCGTCTCGCGGGCGACGACGCCGAGCTCGCCATGAACGGTCACGCGCTCGGCCTCGGTGATCTTGCCGTGCTTGGCTACGGCCTCGCGAACGGCGGCGGGGAGTGACTCCGCTTTGACTTCCTCTTCGACTTCGAGGAGCTGGCCGTCTTCGCTCAGGAGGGCCTTGAATCTCCGATCGCCCTCGACGAGCTCGATTTCGTAGATCACGATCCTCTCGTGTTCGTCGTCGATCCCGGCCAGGGCGGCCTTAGGGAAGAGCTTCTTGGCGGCCATGGCGACGGCGCGGGGAATTCGCCGGCCTTCATTGGCGTGAGATTGGGCTCCGAGCAAGAAGCTCGAGGCGCAGACGGCGAGGGCGAGGAGCCCGAAGGAGAGGGTGCGGCGGTGGGTCATGAGGTCTCCAGGTGGGGCGGGCGGTGGCCCGAGTTCCAGGGTGCTGAGTGAGAGGATAGGGTTCCAACCTGAAGGGGACCTGAACGCGCTAAACCGGAGGCTACGATTCTGAGAGGTCGCCCACGAGTGTGGTCTCACGACTCCCTTTCGCCAGGACGGCGACCTCGCTCAGAATCGTGCTCCGCTTCAAAAGACGGAATTTTTGTAACAGGAGGCACGGGGTCGCTTCGATTCCCCCCTGCCGGGCCAGCATTCGCGCCTTCCCGGCTAGAATCCGGCCCTCGTGCTCGATCTCCTTCTCTTACTCGCCGAACAAACCTGGAAGGAGTGGGCGATCACTACGATCGCTCACTACTCCTACGTGGGTGTGTTCCTCCTCCTCCTCGCGTGCGGGCTCGGCTTCCCCTGCCCCGAAGAAGTCGCTCTGATCGGAGGCGGCTACGCCGTCTATCAGGCGGGGTTGTCGGATCCCAGCGCCGGCGGCATAGACGACGTCGCGTTGATGTGCGCGGTGGCCATGGCGGGGGTGCTGATCGGGGACACGATGCTCTACTTCATCGGGCGCTATGCCGGAGACAGAGCCCACAAGATCCCCTTCCTGGGCCGGCACCTTTCGCCGGCCCGCATGGAGAAGGCCCGAACCATGTTCAACAACCACGGCGCGAAGGCCGTGTTCTTTGGACGCTTCCTGTTCGGGATCCGAGCCGTGACTTTCTTGGTCGCTGGCAGCATGCGGGTTCGACTCCCCGTGTTCCTCCTCATGGACGGACTCGCTGGGTTGATCTCGGTTCCCGCGAGCATTTTCGCGGCTTGGTATTTCGGGGCCCAGCTCCACCAGGCGCTCTCCGCGGTCGCCCAGCTCAATCAGGCGATCTTGGTCGTGGTGGGTCTGTTTGGGCTCCCGTTGGGAATCTGGATCTGGCGGCGATCGCGACGAAAGCGCGCGGAGGCCGACGCGGCTCTTGCCGAGTCCGAGGCCTTGGCTGCTGAGGCCAATCCGCCGGCTGAGGTCGAGGACGACGCGGCCGATCCCAAGGTCGACGAGGGCGCGCCTAGTTAGTCCCAGGTCTCTGACCGACGCCGCCCGCAGGCGCGCGAGCCGATTCCCGTTGCCCTTGCTATTCCTCTGTTGATATTCCGTGTTTCTTCTTCCCTCTTCGGCGCCCTCTTGGCGCACCCACACCCACTGCGCTCAATGCCAACGCTTGACCAGAGGGGCGCTCCAGAGCTCCGCCGTGAGGGCTTCTCGCGGCTTGCCGGACTTTGCGATCAGCGCCGCGAGGAGGTGCGCTAGCGCGTCGTCTTTGCCGGGGAGCGGCTCGAGGTCGGCCAGGAGGACGCGCTGACCGGCGGGGCGGGTCCAGAGCACCCAGGCGACTTCGAGGCGGAGACAGCCCGGTCCACCGTGGTCTCGCCAGAGCGCTTCGAGCCAGCCTTGGCCCCGGCCGGCGCGTCCTGACCCACGGATTGCGCGCACCAGGAGGACGGTTCGGGCGGCGTTTGCGAGCGGGCCACTGTTCTTGTCTTGGGCTGCGGCCCACTTCAGCGCCTCGGCGTCGTCGAGGCTGCAGCCCGTCTTGGTGCGGCAACGACCCGCGAGGTGCTCTGCGAGCCAGGTCGGATCTCGGAGGAGGAGCTCGCCTTCAATCGGAGCCCGGCCCGCGGCCTGACCTGCGGCGGCCAAGGCCTCGAGGAGATCCGGCACGGGGTGGATTTGGGACTGGCGCTCTTCGCTGCCCGAGGAGCGGCGGAGGAGCTCCCGGCGTGACTGAGCCAGGCTTCCATACCAGGGGGAGCCGAGCGGGATTCCCTCGCCTGAGAGGAGCTGGAGGGTCAGACGATCCGCCGGGTGAAGGGCTTCGCGGTGGTAGTCGCCTTGAGCGCGCGCGAGGATCTGAGGGAGGGCTGCCTCGTCGAGGGCCCAGGCTGCATAGAAGAAGGTTCGCCAGGCTGAGGTCAGGTCAGGAGCTATGGCGACAGCTAGGGTCGCGTCGCGCAGCGCGCCTTCCCGAGCTCGCTGGCCGTCGATCCGGGCGTGTGCCGCCCGCAGGAGTCGGAGCCGGGCCCGTGCGAGGCGGACGTGCGGGTCGGTCGGCGCGTGACGGATCGCGAGGTGGAGTGCGGCCTTGGCCCGCTTGAAGGCGCGCTCGGCATCCTCGTCGTTTTGGAGCATCGCCTCGTAGCGCGCCGTCCACCGTCGGCCGAGGACGAGGCCAGGGGGGGGAGCCCACCAGGGGGCGACGGGGAGCTCGAGCGGCGTCTTGAGGAGGAGGCGTCGGGCCAGGCTTAACTCGGGGTGCGCGAGGACCGCGGGCGGGAGGCCCTCCTCCTCGAGCAGCGCTCGCGCGCTGGTTTCGTGCCCCGCCGAGAGGTGGATCAAGGCGACCCGCGCTCGCAGCCCGAGGTGCTGGGCGCGCGGGTCCGCCGGGCCGAAGGTCTTGAGCGTCCCGGGCAGCGTGGGCGAAGTGTCGCTGCTGGCCAGCTCGACGAGGGCCTTCGACTTGAGGGCTCCGCCCAGGGAGCGAAGGACGAGCTGTCCGAGCGCGCTGTCGATTCGATCGGCGAGGCCGGCCAGGAGCGCTTCCTCGGGGAGGTCAGCGCCGACCACAGCGTCGGGGGCGAGCCAGGCCAGACGAGCGCGCGCGCGCGGGCTGAGCCCGGGCTGGCGGATCAACTTCTGGGCGTCGGCTCGCGCTCGGGCTTCGTCCTGGAGCGAGAGGGCCGTCAGGTCCAGGGCTCGAACCTCGCTCCAAATGCCAGCCGCGAGGCGCTCACCGAGCCAGGGAGCCAGGACGGCGCGCGCTCTGCGGAGCTCTCCCCTCAGGATCGCGAGCTCTGCCGTGGCGAGGTCCACGTGGACCGCGACTCGGCCGCGCGCCTGGTCGACGAGGCGCGCGTGGAGGGCCTCCCAGCCTTCCTGCGGGAGGCCTTGGAGGCTGTAGGTCTGAGGGTCGTCGCGCTGGACGGCTCTCAGGAGGCGGGCGTGGAGGAGGGGAGCGACTTCGCCTTGCTGGTCTGCGGCCCAGAGGACTTGGCGCGCCTCCTCGAAGTGCTCGCGCTCGATCAGCCAACGAGCCTCGTGGAGACGGGCGGCTCGACCCAAGGGCGTCTTGCTCGAGCGAGTCAGGAGGGCTTCCCAACTGCGCGGGCGGCCCTGGCGCCGGTCGAGGGCGACGCGCAGCTCGAGGAGGAGCTCGGCCCGGGGCCCGTCCTCCTCGGGGATCCCCGTCGGGTCGGGGAGGCTGTCGGCCCATTCCGTCTCGCCCACGAGGCGGGTCGCGTGGTCGAGGGCCCAGCGGCCGGATTCCAGGTCCCCGCTCAGAAACGCGCTCTGGAGGACACTCAAGGCCGGCTCGTCGGCCTCGTTTGAGGAGGCGACGATCACTCGGGCCTCGAGAACCTTGATCTCGGCGCTGAGGGACTCGAGTCCAGTCTTTGACTCTGACTCGATCCGGATCTCGAGGGCCAGCGTCAGGGAGCGGCTGGCCTTGGCCAGCGCCTCGTGCGCCTTGACGACCTCGAACTGTCTAAGCGCGACCTTTGCCGCGTCGAGGTGGGTTCTCGTCTCTTCGGCGTGGGTTCGGATCGCCTCCGCCTGCTTGACGCTCACGATCCCTGCTTGGCGCGCGTCGAGGAAGACTATGGCCCCGATTCCGGCGCCGACGAGGAGGA